>DASZEX010000041.1:0-5820 GCA_035940365.1 Candidatus Babeliales bacterium
GCAGACTTTTTTATGCAAAAATAATAAGAATTTGGAAACAAATAACGATTGCTATTTGTTAATAAAAGATAACATGCATGTGTAACTCCTGGTTTGTGGTTTTTTATGTTTGGTTAACAATTCATCCTGCACGGATTTTAAAATCATAAAAGATATACAGAAAAAATCAACAAGAAAAATATATAAAAAGATTTGATACTTTTACATACATGTTTAGATAATGCGAAGCGAATAAATTCACATTATGGCAAACGATTTTATATAAACATTAGATGTGTGATAGTTATTATATTAAACTTACTTTCTTGCTGGCGTTTTGTGCGCGCTCGCTTTTATCATATGAATGTATCATAGTGGCAGATGAATGGCCGGTTACTTTCATGATATCACTATCGGCAAAGCCTTCACGTTTTAGATACGTTACGGTTGATGCACGCAATACATGCGGAGTTATTTTGAATGGCACGTTTGCTTTTATGCCTGCCTTACTGAATGTAACAGCAAGTTGGTTTGGCATAACGCGGTGACCTTTACTAGTAACAAATACTAACCCGGTACGCGAACCAATATATTCTTTTAGCTCCTGTAATACTGATTGCGGATAGGTAATAACCGTTTCTTTTTCATAGCCCTTGGTTTTTGATTGTGTAAAGGTTATTTCACCCGTAGCAAAATCAATCTGATCTGTTTTGAGTTGCAATACTTCATTCATACGCTTGCCACCCTGGAGTATTATTTTTGCTATAAGACAGTCGCGTGGATTTATGGTATGCAATTGTTGCAAAAATTCTATCCATTGCGCACGGGTCATAGCCTGCGTGCGCACCTTTTCGCGTACGCGGTAGAATGTTTTTGCCGTGCCATCACGGCATGGATTAGCCTTGTTGATTATATTTTGCGTCTTGCGACATAAGAAGCGTGTAAATGATATATAGCAGGCAGCGCGTGCTTGGCGTGAACTTTCAGATAAGTCTGACATATTCTTTATGCGATCAATAATATCATCATGATTAATTAAGGCAAATGCTTGTAATGTAGCATCACTTTGTATGAGTCCTGCTGTGCATAAAATCTTCATACCGCTTATATAGTTTTTTGCAGTCAGTGATGTAAGGGTATCAAACCATATTGTAAGTGCTTGTGCAATAGTAATAGTAGACAAATTGTTCCAAATAATTTCCTTTTTGTACAATTGTATCTGATCATAGGTGTATGAGCTTAGGTTTTTTTTATTATCAGTGTTTGTTAGATTGGCAATTTCATTCATGATTTTTTGGGTTAGAAAGTATATAATTAAACTTATACACATTATATAACACACAATCAAATGTTACTACAATAGCTGGCTACAGCACATTAAGCTATGCCATAGTGCTAGTTAGGTATATACCTCAACAATACAAAAGGTTTGTTTAGAATGCAGGCGTTTTTCTTAGCATATGAAAAAGTGCCACAAGCTGTGGCACAAATAGAAGAGCTCCCTGTTTTTAATATTCCATGGGGACATAATGCCGTTATTTTAGAAAAGATAAAAAACGCACAAGAACGCCTCTGGTATGCGCAAAAGACTATTGAACATGGAGTCGCGCATCACTAAAATCGTGGATTAACACAGATCTATATTTGTTTTTATGAACAATAAGGTTACTTGTTATTTACTTGTACCTTACCTGCTTGATATAGAGTATTTTGCCATTGTTGGCCGCTTGTAGTCATATATTCAAATGAACTATACTTGCCTTTGTCATCTGCTTTCAATACACCTGGTACCCATATATTATTCATAATATCGGCTAACTTTACTGCAGTAAGAACAAATGCGGGTGAGTTTGGTAGGTCTATAGGAAATTCTTGTTTGTATGTTTCATTGCCAGGTACAGGTTTATAAACAATTCTTGCTGGAGATCCTTGAAAATAACCACCAATTTCTCCAATCTTTACGATAATCGTTGCCCCTGGCTTAATTTCTCGAGTAATTGTTTGTCTTCTTCCCTCTGGCCTACGAACTTCTTCCCAAACTAACTCTAAAGTGATAGGTGATTCATTGATGAGTTTTACTTCACTATATTTTAATTTACCTGCCTGATCATACATACAGTGTGTTGTTTTAATAAGTAATACAGCAATTATTAAGATAAGCTTCTTCATGTCTATTCTCCTTTTTCTAAATTATATATTATTATTTTAATACAAAATGGATTATTAAATCAATAATTATTGGCACAGCTTAATGGATTCAGCGATCCTGTCTAATAACTGATATATATGTTTATCAGATACAATTGTCGACATTCCGTTAGGTTTATTATTTTATCACTATAAATTACGTTGCTTTGTAGTTGATGATTAATTAAAATAGCCAAGATAATGTTACCATTTGGTATGCTATTATGCAGAACAAAAAATAATATTATTGCTGAATATGCACTATGTGATATACATAAACCTATCGGTATTGCTGGTATTGAAGAAATAAAAGCAGGGCTTAGCAAAAAACGCGATACTTATTAGTAGTAATAAGTATGATAACTAACAATCAAAAAGGATAAAGCAGCATGGACTTAATTCAAATATATGATAGTGAAATCTTTCCACGTCTTGATCTAGAAAAAATTTATAATGATCTAAATCCAATCGATAAAAATAGATACTTTGCAGTAGATTGCCCCGAATGTAAAAAACAAAAAAAGGCCGTAGTATGGAAAAACACTGGTCTTTTGATTTGTAATAAAGGTGGATGTGGTTATCGAATTAAGGTAACTACATATATCAATAAGGGTAAAGAAGCTGTAGGCAAAGAATGGGTAGAATGTATTAAAGAGTTTGCTGAACAAGTTGGTGTGGAATTACCTGAATATGAATGGAGTTATGAAGATAGCAAGCGATATGAAGAAAAAGAGCGACGCCAACAATTGCTACATGACTTTCAACACATTACCTATAACGCTCTATATTCCAGTTATGGCAACCGTAGCCGTGATGATTTAATCAAACGTGGGTGGAATGAAGAAACAACACGACAATATGATTTTGGATATTACCATTCCAATGAATTTATAAAATCTAAGCTTAAAGATCGTGGCTATACAGACCAAGAAATTCGTAGTTCAAATATATGTCGCCAAGACTGGGAAGGTCGTATTGTCTATCCTATAAAAGATTTGCATCATAATATTATAAATTTTTTTGCACATGATACCACTGGTCAATCTGAAGAAAAATATCTTTATATGAAAGATGGGTCACTAGCAGTCCCATTTAATTTAAATAATGCGGCAGGCCGAGATCTAATTGTGGTAGAAGGCCTATTTGATGTACTTACCCCTGATTCAAATGGCTTTAAAAATATTATTGGAATCGGCGGTATAAATCTAAAGGAAGGCCAGATTGACTCACTGCACAAAGCAAAAATAAATAGCCTTACGCTTCTTCTGGATAATGATAAATTTAATCCAAATAGACCTTTAGATTTGCCTGCCGGTACCAAAGCCACAATAGATATAATTAACAAGTTAAAAAATGATAATTTAAATACTTTTGTTATACCCCCAGAAGCACTTGGAGATTCAAAAGACCCTGATGAATTTGTGCGAAAAAATGGCCCTGAGGCCTTGCAAGACATATTGAACAATAAAAGTATTCATGGTTTTAGATATATAGCACAACATATTATTAATAAAAATAATAAAAGCGGAAATTGGAATGACAATGAGGTTGCAGCTCTTTTAAAGGAAGCAGAGAATTTTGCAGCAAGTATAACCAATAAAAATAGGCAACTAGATCTTGCAGCCTATTTTCATGACGAAATCTATACGATTCCTATAAGGGACGATGCATTTGATGTATATGAACAAAATATTAAAGAAGCAGCAGAACGCACTATATTAGAAGAAGCACGCAACAAAATTGGCGATTTTGTCAAAAATGGGAAACTACAGGATGCTAATAATGAAATTATTGCATTAGCTAATAATATACAATCAGTACGAAGCAATTCAGAGCCATTTGCAATACACTTTATTGATGAATATAATAACCTCTTATTAACAGATGCGCCTGAAATGCCAGTATTGGTCTCAGTAATAGAAAGCGCAGAAATAAAGGCATTTATACCTAAAGGAATAGTTGGTTCTGTAGTTGGTTCTGGTGGTATTGGTAAAACGCATTGGCTTACTCAACTTGCTTTATCAATTGTTACACAAGCACCATTCCTTAGTACATACGGTGACAATAACAGCAAATATATTACCCGCACAACTGGAGGCGTTGCTCTTATACTGGGAGAGAATTCAAATGATGACATTCATAGGCTTTTACGTAAAATAATTACAGGTACTTTTGGCAATAATATGTCCAAAGAAGTACTACAAAAAATAAATAGAGCTTATAAATTATTTGCTCCAATATCTGTTACTGGAACAGATGCATCGTTCATAGATCGTAATGGTAATCCCTCCTTATTTTATAAAATTCTTTTGAATGATTTAATAGATAAAGAACCTGCTGAGGGTTGGGATCTAATAGTCCTTGATCCTGCTTCACGTTTTTTAGGGCCGGATGCAGAAACAGACAATGCCGCTGCCACTATGTTTATATCCTTATTAGAAAATATTATCCGGCACCTAAAAGGAAATCCTACTATTTTACTTGGTCACCATATGAACAAGAACGCAGTGGGAAAAGCCAATACAGACGAAACGGCATCTCGCGGTTCCAGCGCCCTTACCAATGGTGTACGTTGGCAACTAAATATTGAGCCTGCTAAAGATGACAACATAGATAAAACAAAAATAAAAATGAAGGTTACTAAATCAAATCATACAGGACCTTCAGAGCAAATCCTTAATAAAGACGAGACTGGCTATTTAACAATTGAAAACAACCAACAGGGAAAAGACTATAAGGCTGCTCAGTCAGAAGAAAGGCGCTCAGAATCTAGTAGCGATGAACAACCAAATGGGAAGGAGATTATGCGTATAGAAGATGTAAAAAAAATAAGAGAAAATAAGCAGAGGAAATAGTGGAAGAAGCACTTAATAATTACGATTTAATAATATCTCTACAATATGTTGGAACAGAACCACAAGTAATTGCTATAGCACGTATACCAAAGGAGCCTTTTTATAACATGGAAGATGGGAAACACATAACAGATATACAAGAAGGAGACAAGGTAGTAACGTTCAATAAAAACTCTATAGACCAACTAACCATTGAAGGGAAGATCCCTCAGAATGTCAGTGATTACCTTACTGCCATTTTTGAAGACCAGAACCACCTCCTTAGATTGTCAGATAATTTGAATAATAGCGACAATATTGATGATGCTAATTCATATAAACAACTACTTGAAAAAGTATTGCAAAGAGATAAATCTAATCAGTTGGTAGCTATTCGCTACCTTTTAAGCAAAAAGGATTATCTTGAGCCTGATTTTAATTCATCAAAAATACCAGATGCTTTTTATAAACACATAGATAAAGGAAGATGTTTTGGTGTAATTAAAATATTAACAGACAGACTTAGATATATTCCAGAATTATTACAGAAGTTAGTACTTATAGATTTGCAGAATACAGGGCGTTATATGATTTGCTCTTCTATGCAATTAAAAGATATTGGAGAAATAGGCTTAAGTTATGCTTTTACATTAGGTACCGATCAGGTCTTAGAAAATGTATTGAGGTGGACCCAAAACGGTAGACAGTTTTAGGGGTAGTTTATAGACATAAAAACAACTACCAAGTTGAGAGATATTTCAATTCCCTTTCAGTATACATTGGGTTACCATTCAAATCAAAATGTTTTCTTTCTAAATTA
>DASZEX010000042.1:0-20520 GCA_035940365.1 Candidatus Babeliales bacterium
TTCAAATACTTTGCAAAATTCATCAACATGGTAAAATATTGTCACGAGCATGTACTTCTCCTTTTTTTGAAGTGATTATAAAAAAAGTCTAGTACATTGCTCGTTTTTTGTTAAATTTCTAAAATCGAACTCGCGTTAATAAACAGTGTGTTAGTGTATAATACCATGAATCCATATCTATAATAGTACCGCGGTTTGCGCTTGGTCCAAAACAATGAATAACCGGCGCGGGAACATATTTGCCATGTCTTGTTTCGTGATGCGTCATACCACCGCCAGGTGAATGCATGTAATATATGGTTCCCGGTTGTGCCATGGTAATAGCAAGTCGTTGGCTGAAGTGTATGTAAGCAGTATTGTTTCCTCCGATAGTTGCTTCTGGGACAGCGCTGAGTAGTTTTAAGCCTTTGTATGTAGCATTATCGTACAGTGAAAGTTTAAGAGCAAATATTTGGCTCCTTTGAATAACTTCCATATAATTATTTTTTTTCATTTTTATATAAAATTGCTCTTTTTCAAATCCAGGTTCAAAATATATATTTTCTTCATTACCTTTTGCAATAATTGTGGTAAGGCTAGGAAGAAATAATTCAATGTCTTTATATTGTTTTTTTATGGGAATATTCAATGTTAGTATGGTATCTTCGATGCTGCCATTTTTTTCTATTAATCTATTAATAGAGGTATTAGTTTCTGGAAGAATAGGATGTAGAGGTTGTATACTTCGAATTATCAAGCATTTTGAGTTGCCTTTAGTAATAATTGTAGTGATTTTTTCCAAATCATATCGTAGATTACGACGATTGTATGTAATATCCATACAAAGAGTGCCATTGGTTATTAATAAAGATATATATAGTATGCTCAATAGTTTAATTTTCATAATTTTCCTGTAAGCATTAATGGAGTAGTAGGTTATTAGTGTATGTAATGTAGAATTTTTTTCAAGTTTACATGCTGAAATACTAATGTATGATATAGCTATTGTTTTGTTGATGTATTGAAGTATTATATTCATATTTTTTATAATTGTTACTATATTAGCAATAATCCTGGAGAAGCTATGCGTTATATCAATTATTGTGTAATAGGTATGATATTGTTATCTATTATTATTGGAGCACAGGTGGCAAAAAATAAAACAGCGTTTATGTTAGTCAGCTCAGCATTTAATCATAATGATCTTATTCCTGCAAAATATACGTGTGATGGTGAGAATATTTCACCTGAGCTTTCATGGCAAAATCCACCGAAAGGTACCAAAAGTTTTGCACTTATTGTTGATGATCCTGATGCACCAGCAAAAGTATGGGTTCATTGGATTGTATGCAATATGCCATCTTCTGTTACTCATTTGGCAGAAGGAGAACATACGGATAATTTTGTAACCGGTAATAATGATTTCAAGACACAAGTGTATGGTGGTCCATGTCCTCCAAGTGGTATGCATCGATATCAGTTTACCCTGTATGCGCTTGATAGTATGCTCAATGTACAAAATGGCATAAATAAACAGACATTGCTTGATGCTATGCAAGATCATATACTTGGTTCAGTAACATTAGTTGGTACATATCAGCGCAAAAAATAATATAGGAAATTATATGCGGGAAGCAATGCGCGAAGTGCTGCTATTTGCTATAGGTATAGCAGTTACGGTATTTTTTATATGGTATAAGAAATTAGCTACATGGCACACAATCAAGCAAGGATTTTTTGCTACTTTTCCTGCAATACGATATGCAAATAAACATAAAACATTGTGGTTTTTGGTAGCAACTAAATTACTATGTATCTATTCTTTTGCAGGATTATGGTTATTGATGATACAATATAATCTGATTACGGTGACACAGAAGCATATCTCTGGAATAGTAGAGTTATTGATATTGTTAGTAATATCTGCTGCCACTGGTTATATTGTTCGCTATATTTCAATACTCATTGATATTGCAGCAATGCATTATTTGTTTACACAATTTGAATCAAAAATTGTATCATATGGAACGGTATTGCAAGCGGCATTTATGTCATATGCAGTCGCGTGTAAATTTGCATTAGTTGATACTATTATGTTTTCTGGAAAAAATAGTTCAAGCAGATCATCACGTATACCATATGTATCTGCTATTATAGGGTCATTAGCAGGTCTTGCATGGGATATAGCTACTTTTTTTATTGCGCCAGTCATGATAGAAGAAAAACAATCATTGCGTGTGAGTATTAAAAAATCTGTGCAGATTATGAAGCAAAATTTTGGCCATGTCATAGGATTTAAAACGGGGCAATCATTATTTTTCCCCATAGTATTTATTGGAACTATGCTTGTACTGTTTGGATTGTTTTTTGCAGTACTCTATACTGGAAAGTATATGGGTATACGCGTACGCACATTTATGCCATTATTTTTCACTATTTTAGTTTTTTTATTCTGTATGATAGTAGTATTACAAGTATTATATACTATCAGTACATGGATATTTATAGCTGCAGCATATAATGTTGTGCAAGGCAAAAATACCGGTCCTTTGGATGCGCATTTTATTCGGCAAAGTTTAATTATTGAAAAGAAAAATTAGAAATATAGGTAGATAATTTTGGATAAAAGAGAGGTCGCCGCAATAAAATCTATTGCGGCGACATTATTATTTTCTATTGCAAGATATTTTTTATCTATATAGATTTTTGTGTTGCGATTGAGAATATGATTTAGATGATCTTGTAGATGGCAATATAAAGATATTCAAATCTGGTGTTTTTTTAAATATTTGTTTCGCATTATCACTAAATAGCACTTCGTCTCCAGGCCGATTATTTTCTTGCAAATCCTCAATGCAAAAGCTCGGATTCATTGCTAGATGTTTTAGGGTTTCTTCTGTGTCATTTTTACATTCTATACTTGGTGCTGGGTCTACTCGCGTTAATGGATAATCTGCTGGGTCTACTCGCGTTAATGGATAATCATCATCCGTGCCAAATGAACTTATATGACAATATCTGTTATATATTTTTCCATTTTTATTAAATGATTGATTGTGTTTTGTTTTTCCGTGTTTAGCTTCCAGGGCAGCATGTTCATGAACATCACCTAATAAATGGATTAGGTCACGATATTTCTTTACTGATTTGGTATGAGAAATAGACGCATCATTATCTTCTGCAATCTTTCTTTTTTTGCTTTTGTCTGATAGTTCAAATACTGATGGATCAAAACGTTTAGGGGGTGTTTGTTTACGTTTTGCAGCTTGTTTAGTCTCTGTATTTGGTATAATGAGATAATCCGGATTAACATTCAAATCAATATCGCCTTTATTCAAAGCAGCGTTAGATTGATTCTCCGAATAAATAACCGGTACATTTTTTGTAGGTTGAGTGTGTGCCAAAGGTGCTAATTCCACATCAACAATATAAGGTTTAACTGAAGAAGTGGCAGACCAAGAAAGAGGCTGTGGGGAGAAGTTTGAAGAACTGTTTTGTTTTATTTCTTGAGCTGTATTTATTTCTTGTGTTGTACTAGTATTAAGGTTATTGTTAGTTTCTTCAAATTTTGCAGCGGATTCTTTTTTAAGTTGTTTATTTAAAAATATAAGACTACCAACAAGAGGTTTTTTCTTCCTAGCCGGAGGGGTATAACGGTCTGGTTCTCTATGTTCCCGCGTAGGTCTTTTCTTTTCCATTGCGGACATGCTATAGCATGCTAATACTGCAATAGATAATGTAATTTTTTTTGAAATAGACATAAGATATCCCTTTCTGTGTCATTGCACAAATAAGATTAAAAAAATAAAAATACAGGTAAAAATAGGCAAAATCTTTTTTATACTAACAGCTATATGACAAAAGTCAATACGAAGTGTAATTTTTTTAAAAAAACATATATTTATTATGAATGGACAGTATTAAATGTTTCAAGGCTAGTGATAATTATTTAATAGGTATTTTGGATAAAAGAGATATCGCCGCAATAAAATCTATTGCGGCGATATCATTATTTTCTATCGCAAAACATTTTTATCTATACAGATTTTTGTATGGCGATTGAGAATATATTTTAGATGATGTTGTAGATGGCAAAAGAATACCATCTGTATGATCTTCAAAAATTAATTCTCTATTACTGTTTAAAAAGAATACTTCATTTCCGGGCCTATTGTTATTTGACAAGTCTTCTACACAATAGGTGGGATGTAAAGCCAAATGTTTTAGGGCTTCTTCGTGATATGTTGCAAATGTTGAGACGGGCTCTGAATAATAACTTGGTATTGGAGTTAATACACAGTCTGGGTCTGCTTCCCAATGCTCCAAATGACAAACTGTGTTATGTTTTATGCCATCATCTGTATAAAATGATTTACTGTGTTTCAACCCATCTGAAGCCTGAGCCGCTAGATGCTTAATAGTATCTATTGACACAGAAGGTTGTCTTTTTTTTAAAGACTGTTTTTTTTGTATATGTGTCTTCTCTTTTTCTTTGATTTTTTTTTCAATAGGAGCGCTGTTTGATAATTTTCTTCTCTTTATTGGGGTAGTGGAGGGAGCGTATCGCTGAACTTGCTTAGATTCTCTTTTAGGTCTGTTATTTTCCATTGCGGACATGCTATAACATGTTAGTATCGCAATAGATAATGTAATTTTTTTTGAAATAGACATAAGATATCCCTTTCTGTGTCATTGCACAAATAAGATTAAAAAAATAAAAATACAGGTAAAAACTAGGTAAAATCTTTTTTATACTAACAGCTATATGGCAAAAGTCAATACGAAGTGTAATTTTTTAAAAAAACACATGTTATATTATGAATGGACAGTATTAAATGTTTCAAGGCTAGTGATAATTATTTAATAGGTGAATCGAGAGAAAAGTGGCGCTGCATCGATATTCAAGTAGTTTTGCAAAGTGGCATTGATGGTATTTGTGGAAGATATTACCAAGCATTTAATATAGATTGTATATAAAAAATGTATTGTTGCAGCAAAGTGATAAAATCGGTAGCTTATTCTGTAAAATATTGTGACAATATGAATTATTTTGTGCTAATATACATGATTTGGTATTCCAGAAAAAGAGCAGTAAGGGATGCAAATGGAGCGTCCCTTACTGCTCTGACTATATATTATAATGTAAACAAGTTTAAATTTTTGCAAAATTGTTCAAATGAAGGTATATCAACACACATATCTTTTTCAAGATCTGTTTCATCCACAATGTCTACGTAGAAAGCATTGTAATTACAATCCATATAATTATACGCTGGATTTTTTGCCATATTTTTAAAAAAACTGCGTTGGCCAGTTTCAAGTGCATGATCTATTTCTATAATAGATGTGTTTGGCTGAGTGAATATTAAATTAGTAAATCCTGATCCATGTGGTCCAATAATAATTTCTGCATTATAAAAATATTGCGCTTGCTCATAGATTGAAAGATCTTCCAAATGCAAAACGACAAATCCTTTTCCTTTTAGGAACTGAACTAGTTCAGTTTCATTAGTAATACGACGTATGGATGCTTTTGATCGTGAAATATAGATTCGTTTTGCCCCCAAACATTCTTTATGTATAAGAAAGGTGGATCGAATAAATTCTTTGAGCCAGGAAGGTAAAAATCTTCGTTCTTTGGATGGAATAAATGGAACAGAAGGAACTATGAGTGTTTTAGCTATGATTGCATGATCTCCCTCAATTAATAATAAGCGGTCCTGTGGAATGCCTAACTTTTCCATAACTATAGAAAGTGATTCTCTTTGCCATTTATATTTTAAATTATTAATATAAATTTTATCATACGATATACCGGAATCAATTAAGATTTTCAGGCGGGGAAGTACTTGTAATAACCAATGGTACCAGTTTTCTTGTCCGGGTGAAGAAACGACTGCTAATTTTCCATCAAAAAATAACGAAGGATCTGTGGTAATATCGCGTTGTCCAGACAATAATTTATGTTGATCATGTTTATAAGTTTCTGTATCTTCTAAAATTTCTCCCTCTTTAGTAATTATACCTCCTTCACCTATTACTACACCATCGTGCAAGCTAAGAACAAATTGTTTAGCATGATTTTCATGCAATAAAAATTGTATTGGTATTTGTTTCTCAATACATTGTTGTATAGTAGTAAATCCTATAGGTTTTTGTAAATTTCCATATAAAGGATGATAGAGTAAGCAAAAGAAAAGGAGTGAGGATAATAATTCACATACAATAGATCTGATAGACATTAAAGAATATATCATACTATTTCCCTATACTAATATTTTTAAACTATATTTTTAACATAATTCTTTTGCTTCAATTATAATCTAGTCGGCTTTTTTTGCAATATGAATTTATTTAATTTGAGAAAATTATTAGTCAAATAAAAGACCAGCGCGAAACCAAAAACTCCATTGGGACATAGTATTTTTATCGGTTGGCGGTTCAAATTCATTAATATCATTAATGCCTTCAAATTCAAATTCACCACCAAGACCAATAAATGGTTGTAATTGATATTGTTTGTGTAATTCATCGCAGGTATAACTGAGATATACAAAAATTTTATGGGTAACTACCAATGGAGATTCTGCAGATTCTATATCAAGATCCTGGGTATTTACAAATTGCGGTGAAGGATTATCGGTAAGCAATGCTTGATTGCCAATATAATCACCAAAAATAGTTGCTCTGTGTTCAGTTGCCGGGCTTGGTGTTTCATCTAATAA
Source organism: Candidatus Babeliales bacterium (assembly GCA_035940365.1). Lineage (GTDB taxonomy): Bacteria > Babelota > Babeliae > Babelales > Vermiphilaceae > DASZEX01. The sequence goes on from DASZEX010000042.1 coordinate 6,705, forward strand.
AAAAGTATTTTGAATGCCTTTGAGACCTAAACGATTCAGCGGTAAACCTTGTACTGGATCAACATCTTCCTTGGTACGTATCCATCCATTATAGCCAATATCAAGAGTAAACTGTTTGCGTGTATATGAGAACATAATGCCACCATCAAACTCAGCCGGTGTATTTATATCACACCATACTGTTGTATAATTAATAAGTGGTGCCAAACGCCCGACTGGTTGTCTGTTTTCGTCAAATTCTTTGACTAACATATACCGGCTAAAAAATCTACTTTCTTGTTTGCAAATAGGTGCAAAATCTTTTAAATCAAATGAACGGTGTTGGCGGGATGAAAGTAAATGAGTAACCAATAACGTCATATATAAATCAAGTTGTTGTTGATCATCTGGATTCCATAAAAGAACATGGCCATTAATGCCTACACCAACTTCCCAGTGATGGCCATTACCAGCAATAGGTTCATATAATAATCGCGCATGAGGTTTATTTCCATTAGGAGTTACTACGCGAAATTTAATACCAAAATGGCTCGTATGTTTCTCATTAAAATAATAATTCCATCCCAAATCAGTAGTAATATTAGCAATAGCAGCTTTATGTGCACCACGACAACCAGCGATATTACCAAATATACGCGGTTCATGCATAGCGCCAAAAGTAGTTGGAGCAGTTAATGCTTGCACAAAAGAGTTATACGGTGAAGATATTGCAGGAATATCCATATATAATGCAGGAAAGGGTACATTGCTACCAGGTTCAATAATTTCTTCTATAATGTCTATGGTTGTTTTGGTCCAGACAAAAGGTATTTGCAACCTAATATACAAACCATACAGTAATGCATCAAGATTATAATAAAGAGTAGCTGGCAATATAAAACTTTTGACTTCAGGAATAATTTCTATCGTGCTTTTGAAATTTGGCGATAACCCAAAATGATCAGCAAGTAAATCATTAATATTGCGATCAGGTAATGCACTGCCAGAAATAGTTAGTTGTGAATCACCAAAAATAATAGTAGCAAGTCGGTCGGGATCAAGCGAATGTGCAATAGAAAAGGCAAGATCAAACATATGCTCATGTACATAACTATTATGATAGATATACTGTTGATCTTGAATTAATTCTTGTGCAGCATTAGTTATTTGTGAACGTGGACTAAAAAAAGTAATGCCACTGGGAGGGGATGCATATAAAGATGTATATATGCCAAGTAATAAACTAATGTAACCTATGCGGTATGGTGCCATTGCTATTCCTTGACCAGTTAATATGCAGTTCTTCTTAATATAAAATTATCGTTTTATGTATGAACATCTCAAGAGTTTATGATAATGCATAGTAAAGGTATAATGTACCTATAATCATCAGAACAATGTATGTTTATACAGAAGTATCTATCTTTGTTTTATTAATTTGTTCCTTTTCCATAAGATCTTTTATTTTCAAAATCCATGGTAGTAGTTCACTGCAATGATCTGGATGAGTTGCATTTGCAGGTGAACTATTCCATACGATTTTTTGACCATTATGTGCTTTATATAGACATTCTTTGATGCTAAAATTATAGAGTGTTTCTATATGGTGTGGATTTTTGAACATCAATAATGGCATAATTTCAGCAATTTTTTCTTGCATTCTTTCATATTCTTTTAGTGATTGATGAGTACGTATTTCTGATCGTTTATTACTTGATTTAATAATTGTTTGTTTAATTAATTTACTTTTTATTACATGTCCCTCAAAAAGATGCATACCTTCATGAAATGGTGTGAATTGTGTATACCGATATGTATAAGAATTAGATGCATTTAATAATTTAGGCGGAACAAAAGATATTTGAGCTTTGTCTTTTACTTCCAATTCTTTAGTATAGAAATTTTTTTGAATATTAGGATTTTGGCTACATGCAGAAATTTTTGTATGCTCTTCTTGATCATATACTATATTTACTGCATTAGGATTTATGCCATACATAGTAAGTACTTTTGTTATATATTGAAAAAATTGTATATCGTATTTACTAAAGCTATGATCTATACAAGGGTAACTGGATTTAAAATACACCTCATGGCAATAATGCATATATATTCTAATTTTATTTTGGCATTTTTCCCAGGCATTGTCAGGAATATCAAAATAATCCTTTATTTTTTTTAGACATTCATTTTCTTCTTCACGAAGTAATTGTTCAACATCTATAAGGCTTTCACACTTTTGTAGTTTGGATGGCATATTTTTATATGCTGAAGCTACGATGCGTTTGTAATACTGAGGATCAAGCTTTTGTACTATAGTATGAAAAAAGTTATTGTATAATGGTTGATATATACTTATTGTGATGAAGAAATGTAGGCAATGCCGTTTCATATTATCCATTTATTTGCAAGATATATTAATGTATAGCAATATAGTGTATCAGTTTTATTTTAAATTCCTTGCAAATATTTTGATTAATATATATAAACACAAGAACCGGCATGTGCCGGCTCTTGTGAAGTGCTAATTTTACGTTACCTGATAGGTTTTTGGTCTATCACATAACTTTTATAGAAAACAGGGTATCATTAATTAAATGATACGCCAACTTTGAACCATACTGCCCATTGAGATAGTGAACAATCTGGACAACTGTCACCACTATCGCAACCATTATCACAGCCGCTATCACAACCAGTATTACAACTGTCTTCACAGCATGGATTGGTTACTAGGCTACTGAGCGTAGAGCAACTACTGTTGCATCCACGGTCTTTGTTTGAGCCAAATTCAGCAGAAGCACCAAAGCCTATGTATGGTATCCAATCTTCGCAGTCAATCCAGGTATAATTAAAGTGTGTGAATACTTTGTGTGAAATACCGCGAGATCCTGCACAGAAGTCAAAATCATCTTGTGATATAGTTACCACAGGATTTGAACCTACGGCATCACCATTTCCTGGAGGAGTAACGAGAGTTCCCTCATCATTAAAAGTTACAGGAGTGCCAGAATTATCTGTATTGCCACATGCAAATACTGTCATACCAGAATTACTTATAGGTAATTCATGTGGAGTGCCGGTATCGGTGAATCCAAAAACAGGATCACATATTAATGCCCACGTATTGGCAGGGAAGTTTATTGGACATTCACAATCAAGCTCTATTTTTTCACAGCTGCGACCCCAGAAGTTATAGCCAATTTCCCATCCCCAACCACGGCATGTATAGACAAACTTAGCAAGTACGTCACCTTGTACGGCATAACTTACATCAACATTAAAGGTAGAAAAGTTTGCAACCGGTGCCCATACATCAGCAAATTGCAAGTTCACTGCTGCGCCATCAACAAGTAGTGCAGTATCAGCAGTAGTTACTTTTTCTGCATAGATATATCGGCTGAGTGGTTTACATTTAAGGTCAAAGGTGCGACATTCTTCATGACTAAACATATGAGCAACATCAGCTTCTACATAGAATCCGAACTCTTGTTCATCATCTTCTGAGCGCCATAGGGTATAATGACCAGTTAAGCCACCACCCAATTCCCAATGTTTACCGTTACCTACAATTGGCCCAAATAAGAAGCATGGAGAACAATCATTACCCGTTGGTGCAGCCATTTGCAAGTAAACACCTAAATGATAGCATTCATCAAGCAAGAAGTTCCAGCCAAGTTCTGCACGCAAATCAGCAAGACCTGTTTTGGTAAGAGCATCACAGCCAGGTAAAATGCGCTGATGTAGCAATGGTTGTACCGTTACTCCCGGTGTACTAGCAGGTAAGGTAATGCTGTTGCCAGAAGTAAATGACAAAAAGCTACTAAATAGGTTGTCTGCAGGAACTATTACTGGAGAAGCTATACCAGCTGCAAATTCTTCAGTACCTGGATTAATTATTGTTTCATTTGCTTCGAGTTTCCAACGTGTATGCGTTACCGGTGCATACAATCTAAAATATAAACCGTCACACCATTCATCAAGACCTAAATACATGTGCATAGGTACGTTGATGTTGCTGATTGAAGGGCAGAAAGATACGGTACTAGCAAAGTTTGGCGGAAGAAAGAAAAACTCTGCGACTAAATCAGTTGTACCATTTGGAGTAATAGGAGATGTGCTACCTACTACGCGAATAGTAACACATTCATCGCATTCTGATGGGCAGCAATTTGCGGCAGGTGAACTTATTGTGCCACAAAATACTGCAGGTCCAAATAGGCAACGTGCAATATCATCTTCGCTGAATGAGTGAGTGTATTCTACACCAATATTGAAGGTGCCATAAATACAATCCATATCAAAAAGATATTCATGATCAGGATCAAGACCAGCTGTTTTCATTACGTTGTTTCTGCTTTGTGAACGAGGCATAAAACAGGTTGTGACATGATTCATAGTTTCGCAGCAGTCAGTTTCACAGCTGAAGCAGCTTGTATTGCAGCTAGTTTCACAGCCAGAATTGCAGCAATCATCTGCAATAATACCGGCAGTACCTAGAAGCAATGCAAAAGGGAGAATTTTTTTGAACATATGTTCCATCGTACAACTCCTTTGGGAAGTCCTTTTTGTGTGAGTATGTATCTATATGTGCATACTATGCAATAGATACTTATATGCAAGATAAATCAATGTAATTATACGGTTATCCTACGCCTCCTTTCGTAATTCGCGATACACGAGTATGTGTTGTAGATAAAGTTAATACTTGCTGTGTATCATGCGTAAGAGGTAGATCACTCACTATTATATAGAATAATCGTTATTCCTCTGTCAACTGCCATACATAGATGTATCACGCATGGTGAATTTCACTATAGTACGATCTGAATGTATTTGTAAAGAAAAATTATGATAATGTCATTCTCCAGCTGAAGAAAAAACCTATATTAATGAGTCGGCATAAAGTTGCCGACTCATTATATTATTCTGTATTATAGCTATGTAATTAAAATGATATACCTCCTTTGACCCATACTGCCCATTGAGATAATGCGCATGATGGACAACGATCACATTCTGGCTGGTCACATGGAGGAGTCAAAAGTGTGCTACTTGTGCTGCTCGTGCTACTCAATGTTTCATTATTGCCACTTTCGGTGGTTGATCCCCATTCGCCTGATGCACCAAAGCCTACATAGGGTGTCCAATTATCACAATCAAGCCACGTATAATTAAAGTGAGTAAATACTTTATGAGAAATAGCCCGTTCGCCCGGATCCATATCTAAATCATTTGTTTGAATAGTTACGGCTGAGTTAGATGCAAATATTGTGGTGAAACCGGTTGGCGTGGTTGCAAGTGGTGTGCCATTAAATGTTACGTTACCTACTGTATGATCAACACCAAAATTATCGCCAGATACTGAAGGAATACTAAATACCGTGGTACTATTTACCGTTGCTGGAATATCGCGTGGGGTGCCAGTTTCCTCTTCAAATCCAAATACGGCAGCACCATCACGCAATGCCCAAACATTTTCTTCAAAATTTGTTTGATCACAATCACAGCTTAAATCTATGCGCTGACAGCTACGGCCCCAGAAGTTATACCCAATTTCCCAATTAAATCCATGGCAGGTATATACAAATTTAGCAAGAACATCACCTTGCACATCAAAACTTACATCAACTGATTGTACAGCAACATTGGCAAGTGGCGCAAAAACATTAGCAAACTGTAAATTCAAGTCGCCGGGAGGGGTCCCTGCTTGCAATAATGGATCAGCTTTTGTCATTTTTTCAACAAAAATATAGCGGCTCAATGGTTTATTTTTTAAATCAAATACACGATCTTCTGAATGTTTGAATAAATGAGTAACATCTGCATCAATATAAAAACCAAGTTGTTTTTCATCATCTTCTGATGTCCAGAATGTATAATGTGCATTTAAACCGCCACCAAGTTCCCAATGTTTGCCATTACCTACTATTGGTCCAAACAAGAAACATTCGGAACATTCATTGCCGGTTGGTGCGGCACCTTGAATATTAATGGCTAGATGATAACATTCATCCAGCAACCAATACCAACCAAGTTCAGCACGCAAATCAGCCAATGCTGTTTTTGTTTGTTCATCACAACGTGGCAAAATGCGTTGATGTCGCAGTGGTTGTACCGTAACTTGTGGCGTTGTTGTTGGTAATGTTATAGTATCACCTGAAGTATATGATAAAAAACTGCTATATAAATTATCTACGCCCACTGCTACGGGTGCAATATCACCAATATTAAAACCAATAGTACCTGGATGTGTAATAGTTTCGCATGCATTGAGTTCCCATTTTGTATGTGTTACTGGTGCGTATATACGAACATAGGTATTGGTACACCACTTATCAAGCCCTGCATAAAAATGTATAGGTACATTGATATTGCTTATTTTAGGTGAAAATGTTACTACACTGGAAAAGTCACGCGGTAGCATAAAATTATCAGCAATGAGATCCGTAGTACCATTTGGATTTTCTAGACTACCTACTATTCTAATTGCAACTGAATCACAAGAATTGTCGCAGCTTGTATTGCAATCAGTGGAACAATTAGTAGTACAGTCATTATTGCAATCATCATTATTACAACTATTACAACCGATTGAGCTTATTGATGAAATTGATGGTGTACAAATAGCTGCAGGACCAAAAAGGCATCGTGCAATATCAGCACCTTTGAATGAATGAGTATATTCTACTCCTATATTTAATGTATAATAGCAGCCATCTGCATCCCATCGATGTTGATGATAAGGGTCAAGACCAGCATTTTTAATTACCGTATCTCTGCTTTGTGAGCGAGGAAGATAACAGGTGGTGACATGCATTGGTGCATTTTCACAATTGGTATTGCATGATGTAGTACAACAATTATCTGCCAAGACAATACCGCCACTACATAACCATAACAAAGAAATAATTTTTTTATATGTATGTTTCATTATACGACTCCTTTTTTACATAAAAATATGTATTGCATCTGTCAGTGTTTTAATCCATAAGTAAGTAGAAGATGCGTATGGTATTATATGTTAATTCTATGCCTCCTTTCTTATCGCATAGTAGATTACTCACTATATATAGAACAATACCCATTATCCTGTCAACCTGCACGATTTCTCTTACCTATGTATCTCATCTTGTAGTACACTTTCTAGGTATAGATGCTTTATATGAGGATAAGTATGATGCTTGATTATTATGATAGTACTATATTGCCACAGAATTATGTAATACATTGCATAATATCTTGGTTTGGTATTATTGGTACTATAGGTACATTCGTTTGCTGTGGTGTACTTATATATGCACTGTATAAAAAATGGTCATGGCGTTGTCAGTGGGAGCGTATAGTAGCACTAGTGCCCTTATTATGTGCAATGTGTGGACTTTGTTTTTCATATAGTGTTGATTATAAACATCCATATCTTCCTGGCGGTATTCTTGGGTATATAACGAGTAATACAATAGCTATATTTGTTGGCTATCATCTTCGGATATTATGTTTATATTTGATAAGTTTGTGTTCATTACTTTTGGTAACACAACTTGGCTATATGCCAATTGTTCAAGGTCTGGTTAGAGTTTTTATTGTAATCTATGAATGGATGCACCAAAAACGCATTATACAACAAACACACAGAGCTATTTATTCTGTCGTATTGTTTTTATATAAGCCTATAGCAGGTATTAAACAATGGGTTATTGATTTTGCAAAAGGTACTGTATTTGAGCGTTCCTATTTGACTATACCAGATGATTATGAGATACAAGCGAAAAAAATTGCTGAATTATATACTATGCTGCAAATGCCATCTTTTGAACATCAAAATAATATTACATATACAACTATTGATTATAATAATGAACATGAAATACATGATATACGATATGCATCTGCTTTATACAATGAGGAACAAGAGAAGATATCTAATGCGGATCCTATGCAATCTGAAGTAGACATTAATACAGCACAACAAATTTATGAGTTGCCCGATATTACTGCATTATTAGATAATACCCATAATACAATAGATACGTCCATTAACAAAGAATTTCAAACCAAAGCACTCATATTGGAAGAAAAATTAGAACGATTTGGTATTGCAGGCAAAGTTACTTCTATCAAACGGGGACCAGTAGTAACACTCTATGAATATCAACCATCAATAGATACAAAAATTAGTAAAATTATTGCATTGGAAGATGATTTGGCACTTGCATTGCAGGCAATGAGTATTCGTATTATTGCACCTATACCAGGAAGAGAAGTAGTAGGGTTTGAGGTTTCAAATACTCATACACAACCAGTATTGCTTGCATCTATTTTTACTAGTGAACGATGGCATACCAAAAAAGATATATTGCCACTTGCTTTGGGTGTAGATACGGTAGGCAATAGTGTTGTAGTTGATTTAGTAAGTATGCCACATTTGTTGATTGCAGGTTCAACGGGTTCAGGCAAATCTGTTGCACTTAATACTATGCTAGTGAGTCTTATTTGTAGTAAAAAACCCAATGAATTAAAATTAATTCTCATTGATCCAAAAAGACTTGAATTTGCAACGTATGTCGATATTCCTCATTTACTATTTCCTATTGTTGCAGATCCTCGCAGAGCTATACCTGTGTTGCAATGGGTTATAAAAGAAATGGAACAACGATATGATTGTATGGCACATGTAGGTGTACGTACTATTAAAGAATATAATCGCATATATCATTCTAATAAATCTATACAACCATTACCATATATAGTAATTGTTATTGATGAATTGTCAGATTTAATGATGACGGCTGGGCGTGATATTGAAGATGCACTTGCACGTCTTGCACAAATGGCACGTGCTGCAGGTATACATCTGATTGTTGCTACCCAACGGCCATCGGTAGATGTTATTACAGGATTGATCAAAGTTAATTTTCCAAGCCGAATTTCTTTTCGAGTAACATCGCGTATTGATTCTCGTACTATTTTAGATTGCGGTGGTGCAGAAAAGTTATTAGGGCGTGGAGATATGTTATTTCTTGATTCTCATACATCAGGAATTCGTCGTTTACATGGCGCATTTATTGCAGATGTTACTATTGCTAAAATTGTTGATCAAATTCGTATACAACAGCAACCAGAATATCAAGAATTTCCTATTGAATATGCTCACTTATCAGAATATGATAATCAAGAACACGATATATTATATAAAGAAATTCTTGATTATATTAATACCATTGATGAAATATCAATCTCATTATTGCAACGTAGATTTAAGATTGGCTTTAATAGATCAGCACGTATTATTGATTATTTAGAAAAGCAGGGACGCATTATGCCACCAGAAGGTTCAAAATCACGCAAAGTTATTCATTGATTAATACATCTAATATCATATAATAAATGTAGCATAATTTTTACTTGACAGATTTGTAAAAAGAAGAGAGGATGGAGCCGTTATTGTAATCATGTATGAAAAATTCTAATTTTTTTGAAAAAACGGAGATATTGTATGAATTTTGACAAAGAATTTATATCACGCGTTTTTCCTAATGATGTTTTGGTATCGGATGTTATACCACATAATCCATCATTTTCGATTGATTCGCGTACTATACAAAAAGGTGATATTTTTGTTGCCTTACAAGGTTGCGTGCACGATGGGCATGATTTTGTATATGATGCTATAAAAAAAGGTGCCGCGGGCATTATTATTCAACATGACCGTCGGGATTTATTATCAAAAATACCAAAAGAACAAATACAAACATTATTTGTTTTGGTAGTATATGATACACTGCAGGCATTATTTGAGTGCGCTCGTGCATGGCGTGCACAATTTTCATACCCAGTAGTTGCAGTTACCGGTTCATTGGGTAAAACTTCAACCAAAGAGCGTATATCACATATTTTAAAAGAATATGGTATGCCTCATTTAGTTTCGCGTGCAAATCAAAATACGCGTATTGGTGTTGCACTTAATATACTCAGAATGCGAACTGAACATCATGCGGCAATTTATGAAGTTGCAACTGGCAATCGTGGTGATATTGCATTAATAGCAGATATATTAAGACCAACAACAGCGGTAGTAACATCTATTGGTCATCAACATATGGAAGAACTTGGTTCTTTGCAAGATATTGCGCATGAAAAAAGATCAATCTTTAAATATTTTTCTGAAGATAGCATTGGTGTAATATGCGGTGATCAAGCATTATTGTCATCAGTTTCCTATGGACATCCGATGATAAAATTTGGTTCAAAAAGTACTAACCAAATACAAATGCGCAAAGTAAGTATAGTGGGTGATACCATACATTTTGTTTTGAAAATATATCAAGAAAAATATACTATTACTCTCAAACAAACTCATGAAGGCACTATACAAAATGTTTTGGCAGCTACGGCCATTGCTCATATATTACAAGTACCAAATGATGTTATAGTAAAAGCAATACAAAAGCCTATTTCTATTCCAGGACGATTTGAATACTGTACTATGAAGAATAATAAAGGTATTCTTATTAATGATACCTATAATGCAAACCCTGAAGGGGTAAAAGTTGCATTAGCTACATTAGAGAATATTGAAAGTACAGCTAAAAAAATTGTGGTTTTGGGTGATATGAAGGGTCTTGGCCGTCATTATGCACCATTTTGGCACCGTCAAATTGGTAGATTTTTGCGTAAAGTTCAATCACTTAAAAAACTTATTTTAGTTGGTACTGATGTGCAATGGACCAAGAAAACTCTTCCTATGGAATTGCCAGTGAGTATGGTAGGATCATGGCAGGAAGCAGTTGAAGTACTCAAAAAGGATCTTGATACTGAGGCATTGGTACTGGTAAAAGGATCGCGTAGTTTACATTTGGAAAACCTAGTAAATGAATTTACCGTATTTGATCAACCCGGAGAACGAAAACAGGTATGGCATCAATAACAGATAATAAAGAGAGTAGAGGGCATACAGCGGTATTGGTGCAAGAGGTTGTGGATTATTTAATTACCAAGCCAGGCGGAATGTATCTTGATGTTACTTTTGGCGCTGGTGGTCATACGCAGGCTATTTTGGAGAAAGATAAAACCTGTAGGGTGATTGCATTAGATTGGGATATGCGTACGCTTGATACGTATGGTCCACCATTGAAGGAATTATATGGTGAAAGATTATGCCTTTTATGGGGAAACTTTGCCCAATTATATGCAATTGTAAAAAAAGAGCATATACCTAAAATGCATGGGATTTTGGCAGACTTTGGCACTTCCCAAATGCAATTATTTGAGCGCGCAGGATTTTCCTTCTCTATTGATACCCCTCTTGATATGCGTATGTCTCCAGCCCATCAATTGGTGACTGCTGCCCAAGTTGTAAATAGCTCAAGTGAAGAAAAACTTAAGCAAATTTTTTGGCAGTTGGGACAGGAACGTTTTTCTGGGTTAATAGCACGTGCTATTGTACAACGTAGGCAAGAGAAAAAATTTAGCATGACTAATGATTTGGCAAAGGTAGTGGCATCAGCGATACCAATTAAGGGTAATAAACGTTTGCATCCTGCAACAAAAGTTTTTCAGGCTTTGCGTATTTATGTGAATCATGAGCTTGAAAATATACGATCTTTTTTGGCAGAGGCAACGCGATTATTATTACCTGGTGGTAGGCTTGTGTGTATAAGTTTTCATTCGCTTGAGGATGGTTTAGTGAAAGATTTTTATAAAAATAGGGAATTAGAGGGTATTGGTCATATAATTACTAAAAAAGTAATTGTACCTTCACAGAAAGAAGTTGATCAAAATCCTTCATCACGATCTGCAAAAATGAGAGTATTTGAGTTTAGTAATTTTAACAATCAGTAATAAAGTGCTTTTGTGTGAGAAAAAAGATATAAACTTACTTATTATATTTGACAAAAACCGTTTGTTCGGTACACTTTTACGCAAATGGGTTGGTATAAAGCGCAAAAAGAGAGTATGAACGGCTTAAGGATTAAGAAATGGAAATAACAGAAGTTAAAGTATTTCCTGCGCGGGATGGCGGGCGATTAAAAGCCTACGCTACTATTGTTTTTGATAACTGTTTTATAGTGCGAGACCTTAAAGTTATTCAAGGCATTAAAGGTTTCTTTGTATCTATGCCTTCTCGTAAACGCAAAGATGGTACCTTTAAAGATGTTGTACATCCTTTGAATGCGGGCATGAGGGAGACTATCGAACGAATGGTTATTGAAGAATATAATCGTGTTATGGCATCCGGGGAAATGACAGAAAGTGATGACTATTAATAAATATTAATAGTATTTTGGGGCGTGGCCAAGTGGTAAGGCAACGGGTTTTGGTTCCGTGACCGGAGGTTCGAATCCTCCCGCCCCAACCATCTATATTGATCTTGAATATTAGTATATGCAACAAAGGTTCTTGTAGTTCTACATACAGTTTTCCTGCATTCATCATTAAATGCGAATACATGGGATAGGCTAATGTCCCCCATATTGTTCCAAGATTTACATGATTCTTACATAATGTGACTAAATATGCTGTATAAATTCTAAAAATGTAACCCATTGAGATTCTTGTGCAAAGCTTGTTGTGTAATATGAATCATCAATAGTACCATTGGGAAGATATATAGCAAAGCCATGTGCAAGTCCGAGTGTTGAATGGCCGCCGCATTGTGCAACTACTAATTGTGCAGCGCTTTGATAAAAATTTTGTAGTGCGCTATGCAATGTATTAATTGCGTCTGGTTGGGGTAGTAATGTGAGTTGATATTGTACATTTTTAGCCCATGCAACACCATCAGTATACATTGGCCACAAGCAAAAACGTGGGCTATTATTACATGCTTTTAACATTGCAGAAGCAAATTCTGGCATAGTCAATAGGTTGTCAATGATGGTATTCAGCGCTTTGCATACTGTGTATATTTGTGATAAATCAAGTGCTGCATGTGTGTAAATTCCTGATTTATCATGCTGTTTATAATATGAATCAAACGCCTGTACCATTGCTTTTGCAATATCTCTGGGAACGTGCTGATGATTAAGAGCTTCAATAATTCCCTGATATGCAAATCCATCAGGTAATGAACATGATTGGCTGCCCACTAAATAATCTGCATAGGGTGCAACACCATAACCGATTTCAAGCATATCTCCCATACAGGTATCAAATGCGATAATATCTAGTTTGTTGTTTAAAATATGTGTCGTAATATATGATAACCCTTCAAAGAGTTTTGGATTTGCAAGATATGATCGTGGTTTTGCAGTAAATAAAAATCCTTTATGTTGGTTGTGCTGTTCATTCATTAATGATAAACTCGATTTTTCAATCATGCAATTATTACTCAGGCCGCCTTCATGTACTTGCCATTCTTGTGCTTGCTCATTCCATTGTGGATCTAAAATACCCCAACCGTGATTGGATATGATCAGCATGGTGTAGTCAGCACTATTATTGGCAAATGCCCATTGCGCTCCATTAATAAAATTTTGTTGATTGTCGTCACTGAGCTGTATTTCTTCGATGAATGCGAGGCCTTGTGCTGTTACACGATAGCGCAATCCAGTCATATAGTATGCATGAAGTTGTATCATAAAGTCGACAGTATCGTTTGGCTTTCCCCGTATAATATCGGTAATATTTTTGATAATCATGTCACTTAAGTTGTCGCTTGAATCTGCATATAAAAATATTTTCCAGGTTGCTGCCGATATTACATGTCCACAATGTATCATAATGAACATTGTAAGAAGATATATCTGTTTTTTCATTTTTGCCCATTTACAAAATAGCTCGCAGTGCATTCTTCTGATGGTGTTGATCTGATTGTAATAAAATAACGTGCGCTATA
>DASZEX010000043.1:0-7790 GCA_035940365.1 Candidatus Babeliales bacterium
TCGCATAGAGTGCTTTTTTTCAAAAATAAAATATTTTAGACGCATTTTTTCACGCTTCGATAAGTCTAAAAGAAACTTCTTTTCTTTCGTATCTCTTGTTGGAGCTTTGATATGGTTACGATAAAAACTCAACAGAGCCTACGCTCTTGCGAGCTTCGAAGGACATACTTCGCTTAGTTTGTTTCTTATCTTGTCTATTTCATTTAAAAAATTGGCTCGCCATACGTAGCCTTCTACTTCGCTAAAGCTTCGTAGAATTAAGGCGAAGTATGGTGCGCCCGACAGGAATCGAACCTGCGGCCTACAGATTAGGAATCTATCGCTCTATCCTACTGAGCTACGGGCGCGTATTATAGAATTTACTAAAATATATAGGTACATTATGAGTAACTTCATGCTTCTGATTACACAATTGCATTACTTGACTGAATGAAAATATGCGGGATTCACAAAAATCATCAGTATTATACTGTATTATGCCATCATACTGTATCTCATACAACGCTACATAACCAATAGTATCATCCTCAAATGGCTTTGTATATCCAAGCAAACGCCAAGGATATTCATGAAGATGCAAACCTACTTCTTCATATAATTCACGAGCCATAGCCTGCTGAAATGTTTCCCCTGATTGGACACAACCACCCACTGAAGCAAAAACACCAGGAAATGCTTTTTTAGTATACGACCTGCGAAAAAGTATAAAATTACCATCAGGTCTGCGCAATAAAGCAGAGACTAACCGAAAGTTACGCGAGGCAGAAGCCATTAATTCAGCGCGCGATATAGGACCAATAACATTACCTTGATCATCCAAAAGATCAATTATTTCATCAGGAATATTAGTAAAAATCATTACTTTTTCCTTAGAGTATCATTAACACATTGCACCCAATGTTTCCAAAAAACTGAATTTGCTATTGAGCCATCTTGGTGAATATGTATACCTTTTTTAAGGTTATCAACTACTTCTGAAGGTGTATTGAATGGAATATATTGCTCTAAAAATTTTCCCATAGCCTGAAATGCTTGTAACACTGTTAATGTGTCTTCTTTTTCTGTTTTTATGATAACATTAATAGAGTCTACCCATTCTCCCCATATCGCAGGATCTGCCGTTGAACCATCTGCCCATAGCTCTGTATTCATATCACTTAAAAGATTAGCAACTTCGTCAGAACCCGTTTTTTTCCAATAAGATATTAAAAAACATGTCATCGCATCAAATGCCTGGGTTACAGTTAATTTATTTTCCAAAATAATCCTTTATAATTTAGTTATTCTCAAAGACCTGCACAATCCGGTAATTGAATCATATGACTTAGGTATTTTATTAATTCCCGCATTTTTGATTCTATTATTACTACCAACCTTTGCCCATAATTGTTCTCCATTTTCCATGATTTTGGAGAACCAGCGAGTTCCGAATTTGTCAGATCCTTGATAATTAGATTGATCATTAACCAATTTCTCCAGTACACTTCTTGCTTCTGGTGTATCTTTTGGAATATGATTTTCTTTATTTCTGAATATATGTTTTATATCATTTTCATTCTCTGGAAACTTTATCTTGCCATCTTCCTTATCTTTATCATCATTCTTTTTGGGCCCACCATTCGGACTATGTGAGGGCTGATTACTTTCTCTGATGTTTTGCGTATTTTGATCCTCCTGATTATTGCCAAAGAAGCTGAATATATCTGAAACTGCTGTATGGTAGGTGGGAATAGTTTTATTACAACTTTTTACAAGAGCACTAAGTGCACCGCTCAATACTAACCCCGCAGTGATAACAACAGGAGCCAGAAAGGGTGCCAACGTTGCTCCTATTGCAGCACCACTTCCGACACTCAACACAGTACCACTTCCGAAGGTAGCTATTGGTGCAATCCATGATGTTGGTAATGCCATATTGTGAGTTAGCAATTTATCATGTCCTACAAAAAAAGTATGCGGCAGTTCAACTTCCAGTGCATATACGTGTAGTTCTTTTTCTATGTACTCAAGGTATGTAACAGTACACGAACCATGATAACTTAATAATCGATCCCCAACATGAAATGTATATGCAGGAACCCATCGGTTAGTGTCCGCACAATAAAATTCTTGTGTCGGCGAACAGACAATGGCATATTTACTCAAATCAGAACCAGAACAGGAAAAACGAATATGCCACGGTACATTACTCTGCCCACCCCTTTTTACTTTCTTGTGTGATGTATATGTATGCGTATGTGTATCATAACTTGGTATATATATCTTTTTTCCTTTTACTGCTCTCCGGCAGATAGAAAAAATAGAGCCATTTCTATTTGTATCATGACTTTTAATGAGGGTATGTTCGCAAAAACCATGACCCTGCAGTATGATATGCAAATGGAGACAGGTGATGAACACTATATATAAAAATCGTGTAATGATCGGAAGCTTCATATGTTCCCTTGACTTTTTTGTGGTAACTTGGGATTTCTGTTGAACTAATATAATAAGTTTATATATCAAAATAAGTTACAATACTATCATTAACTAATATTAGCAACTTCATATAATACATCTTTCCTGGGCGACATAAAACAGATCCACGAGTCTATAAAATTTCATAAGAATGAAATTAACAAATATAAAGATATAGCAAAACAAATCCATATTTGTATATGCAATATAACATGTAATGTATTTGGTATGATATTTTCACCACGACTGGGCAAAAAGCAGTGGGTATTTTGATATACAGTAAATTCTTTTTTATGAGATTCCATGCGGCCAAACAAATAAGGAATCCACCAAGAGATAATAGTTCCCGATGTCAATAATCCATAATCAATAACAAAAATTATTAAGACCCATTGTGGAAAGGAAAATCTATAATACCAAGTCAATAATAAGGGCATCATTATTATAAAAGCATAAATGCTTGAAGAGATAAGACGTTCTTTTTTTGAGTAGTGTTTTTCAAGTTCACATATATCAGTTAAAGGAGGAATATGAATCCAATCATGAAAAGTCATAAATAAGAAAATGATTATTTGTAATATTAAAAAAAATTTAATAATCATAATTCCAATTTTTCTAGTCTTGATTTATCAATTATAACTTCATGCGAAGCCTGGTGCGCCCGGCAGGGATCGAACCTGCAACCTACGGTTTCGAAGACCGGCACTCTATCCAATTGAGCTACGGGCGCATACATATCGTTTATAATGTAACAAAAAAAAAAAATTTGGCTATACAATCGTTGACCCTACTTGTTAGCCAAGATAATATTAATATATGTACTTTAATAAATTTTATTGCGATCTGGAGGATATATGCGCATTCAACCGGGTATAATATTTAGAGATTTTATTATTTTTATAGGCCTTCTATTTTTGCTATCAATTTTGGTCAAAAGAGTTAATAGATATGTATTATTACATAAAGAATCTATTATTCATGAACTTGATACCTCTTTTTTTGACACGATTAAAACCATGCAGCGGCATGCAGGTATAGCCTATAAAGCATTGCATCTTCATACACTTGGCTTTGAAGATATGGCGTCCAAACGTACAATAAAAGCCATACAACAACAACTTGAAGATATAGAGCAAAAATATATTCATAATCCAGCAGGGCTTGCACTTCTTGGTCCTTTTGGCACCGCATCAATTGTACTAAAAGAAAAACAGCTCAATGAACAAATGCTTACTATAGCAGCCACAATCAATAACTTATTTAGTACCTTTTTGCATAAACCACAACTTACGGAAGAACGAAAAAAGGATATGGCAATCGAACAATACATACAACTTAATAGTGATTATGCCAAAGAAATACAACGGTTACTTTAATTTTTCAACGTACATTAGCTATTGCGATTATTGTTTCTATTATAGTAATCTTTATGGTATGAATAAGGTGCAATGTAATATGGAATTGAAATAATGCAAAAATTAGCCTTAAACTATATAATGCGTATTTTGGTATGTTGTGGATGGCATGTACATAATTATGGTATGATAAGTACTTTACGTAGTAAATTACCGCAAGCTATAGCAACCCCACGTACTTTGCTTAGTCGTTATTATAGTAGATATCAAACAACTTCAAAACCAATACAAAAACAAACTCAATCTACTTTTTCTACTGTACCTCAAGCTCGCCACATACATACTACACCTGCATCCTCATTTCGTGCTACACGGCCATCATTATTTAGTGAATGGATTCGATGGTTCAAAGGAAAACCAACAGCACAAAGTATGTTTACTTTATTTGATCAATTTTTGAAAGATAGCAGCGGTTTTGATGCATTAATGGCACATATCAAAAATGGTGACTATGATGAAATTATTAATGCAACCAGAGAAATATTTTTGAATAATAAATCAACATTAATGAATATATTAGATCAAAGTATAATTCATCTTGTTCAATTAGATACATTTGGATCAGCTATGAATATAAATAAATACGACTATCCCAATCTTACTTCATCAAATTTTTTTAATATACACAATACTCCAAAGCTTATTACGTTAATTGATATACTGTTGCAAAAAGATACCCCAATTAATATAAAACCTTCACATATGTTTTTTCAAATGGCACAGATGTATGGCTTAATTAAAAATGGTATATTAGCCCCACAAGACCCTATATTAAAACAAGAGTTTTTGAATTATGTAGCCTCAATTAAACGTATCGCTCAACAAATCTATGAAAGGTATTCAATATCTTCTGAACCATTTGATACTATTTTCGAACAAAAAGCAAATCAATATGAATACATAAGTCAAGAAAAAAAAGGTTGGATCGAAGAACAAGCAACACTTCTTATTACTCTTATTAATAAAGGTGAATATACTATAGTATTAGATAAAATAAAGTCAGGAACTTTTGATGATGTAATTAATGAATCATATACTTTGGATTACTTCTTTGGTTTGACGCAAAATATTTTTGTTTCACCAGAAAGTTTAACATTATTTGAACGTATTTTACAAATATGGCTTAAAACTAAAAGACTTAATGTCCCTGAAGATATACAAACTAAAACATGGTCTGATATATTTAATCCTCAAAAAGATCCTCAATTATTTTCTATTCTCCAAGAACTTTCAAATCCACGTTATATCTTATCCAAATATCCCAATAAAAGAACAAAAGAGTTGCTTACGTATACTTTTTCAACAGAAATTTTTATCATACCCCCTACTGATCCAGTTATAGCAAGTCAATATAAACAATTTATAAAAAATATAGAGCATATAGCTCAAAAAATATTTGATAGACAATTAACATTGCACATTGATTCTACTGCAATTGAAGCACACAAGCAGAAGTTTGATAATCTTTTACTTACAATCAAAGAACAAATTCTCAATAAGAAAAAATTGGATGAAGAAATTAGTAAACAGACTCCTGATTAATTATTGCGGTCTATATTCTTAACCGATATTCTTTACTTATATAGGAGAATGTTAAATGAAATATAGTTACGTGGTATTTACATGTATAGCATATGTATCTTTATTGGCACAGCAACCAAATACGTTTGTTATTGGTTGCCGGGAAGTAGGATTTTTTTCTAATTTTTTGGCTGCGCTCAATAATATTGTATGGGCAGAAGCTCACCATCGTATACCTATTGTATATTGGGATATTGTATGTCCTTATTATGATTCTGAATATACCGATACTGACAATGCATGGGAATATTATTTTGAACCAGTTTCTGCAGGACACTTTCAAAAAGGTGATCGCATATATAGGGCATATATGAACCCGGCAAAGCAATATATTCCCTATCAGAAACATGAGCGATGCTTTAGTAATAATGCGCGACATCACTGGTATTATATTATAAAGCGCTATATTCATATAAAAAATCATATTCAAGAAAAAATTGATTTTTTTTATACACAGTACATGCAAGACAAAATTACTATAGGCATTCATTTACGTGGTACGGATAAAAAAGTAGAAGCGCAACCGGTATCAACTAAAAGAATACTTAAAAAAGCCAATAAGCTGGCAAAGAAATTGGGTAATAAGTGTCAGTTTTTTATTGCAACTGATGAACAAGAATTGCTTGATATGGCGATCGATTATTTGGAAGGACCAGTACTATATTATGATTCATACCGCTCAAAAAATCACAGCCCAATACATTTAAGAAAAATGCCTGGCAAATATAAATTGGGCGAAGATATATTAATTGAATCGCAATTACTTGCACGTTGCAATTACTTTTTACATACCCGATCAAATGTATCAATTGCCGTATGTATGTTCAATCCAACAATCCAAAATATTTTTATCAAAAATTAAATATCATTATTCTTCACCTGTTTTCAATCCAATAAATATTGATTTTATATTATACATTATATGATACTATTAATAATTGAATATAAGGAGTATTGTTTAATGAAAATCGCGCGCCTTCGGCGCGACTGAAACTCCTCGCAGCAAGCGGCGAGGTATCTAAAAGGAATTTTTATTTCAAGGCCGAGGCAAGCCTCGAGGAATTGGACCTAAAATGATTAAATTTCACATACTAACTGCTTTGTTAAGTTTCTTATGGTATCAAACCAGTTATAATATGCCTAGTAGTGTGCGTAGTAAAATTGCAGAAAAATTATCAACACCATATACCATGATTACACGTTATTACAGTAAATATCAAACACCAATACAAGCAACAAGATCATCTCTCTATACTATTCCATCAGTACAAACTCATATGACCCGTGGTACTTCCAGAAGATCATTGCAAACAATTCGCCCTTCTTTTTTTAGTGAATGGACTCGATGGTTTAAGGGAAAACCAACCGCGCATAGTATGTTTGCTTTATTTGATCAATTTATTAAAGATGGTACAGGTTTTGATACATTAATGTCACATATCAAAAATGGTGACTATGATGAAATTATTAACACAACACGTCCGTTCAGCCCAACTGGTGCTTATAAACCACAATTGACCTTATTAGATCAAGCACTTACTCACTTAATTAAATTCAATAAATTTGGTTCTTCCAGTAATATAAATTCACAAAGATACCCAAATCTTACCTATACTGATTTTTTTGACCAGCATACCACCCCAAGATTAATACAGATTATTGAATTATTAATAAAACATAATGTTACTTTATCAGCTGAATTCTTTTCACTTCTTTATCATCAACTTGCTGAATATTATGGCCTCATCTCACGTGGTATTTTACCCCCAAAAGACTCACCACAGATCAAAGCATCTTTTGATGCTTATCTTGCGTCAATTAAACTTTTTGCAAAACATATATATGATACTCATAAAATGTACAATAGCATTGGCTCATTTGATAAAGATTTTGAAAAAAGATCGTACATACGAAATTACTTAAGTGAAGAAAAAAATTCATGGCTACAAAAGCAATCAAATTCCATTCTCGATCGTATTAAATCTGGTGAATATAAGGAAATATTACAAGATATAAAAAGTGGCAAGCTTGATGATATTATTGAACAATCGCATATTGAGGATGATTTTTTTGCCAGTGACTATACTGAAGTAAATCTGCTAACATTACTTGACCGTGTATTACAAATATTACTCAAAACCAAAAAATTCAATAGTCCCACTGATATGCAAGGCAAAATATGGTCTGATATCTTTGACTCACCTTACGCAGAGCCTGCGGGACAATAGGCAGTTTGAATAACTTTATTGAGTTCAAGCCATGCGGCTTTTAAACCACGAATGTAAATTTGGTCTTTTATAGAAAAATGATTTCTAGCAATCGGAATAGAAATCCTCT
>DASZEX010000044.1:0-11651 GCA_035940365.1 Candidatus Babeliales bacterium
CATTAAAGTTTCAAGTATTGAGCACTACGGGGCAATGGATCACATTTCATATAATTCAATTGCCCAATACTATTAATACGCCATCATTTACCAATCCAATGCTGCCAATGCAAATGGCAGCTACTAATACGGGTAATACAACTGATTTGCGTATTGCCAGCGGCAGTTGGAATGCAGGTACTGAGGGAGATCCACGTAATCGGGCTGGATTTAGAACATTTATTATTAGTAATAGTGGTACTACACTTCCCTCTGCAGGAACAGAAATAAATTTAATTACTATACACAATAAACCAACATTTAATGGGGTAGCCAATAAGATTGAGTTGCGTTTTGTAGGTCTTGGTGGCGGAGCGCTTGAATCTAGTGATATTCAATTATTACGGTTTCGCAAAAATGCGACAGTTACCGGAACAGTTTTTTCTGATGTCAATACATCTGCATCGGTTGTCGAATTTAGTACAGCAGGTACGTATACTGCAGGCACAGGTACAATAGTCTTTATACGTCCAAGTAATTCCGAAGGTAATGGAAGCCAAATGCAGCTTTTATCACAGTCTGATGCAGAGATCATTCTTTTACCAGGAGAAACGCTTACTGTGACTGGAACAAGTTTTACCGGAACTCAACACAATGTTATAGGCATTCTGATGTGGGAAGAACGATTTTGAAAAAAATAACCATGCACTGGTGCTATACAATGAAAATGTTTTTATTCATAATCACTTTTTTTTATATATGCCATATAAGAGGGAACGGATTTGTATCTGTTTTTGGTGATCAAATAGCCAGTGGACGTGATGATCATATAAGTTTTAATTTTCAGTATGGTGTTTCACCATATGATACAACTACAACAACAGCATCTACTGGTGCATTATTGACGATAAATAGTATGGCAGTTGCATCCACAGGAATATCACCAACAGGAGCTGCATCGTTGCAGAGTTTGAGAAATTTACGCTATAGGCCAGGACACGAGGGATATGTATTTTTTACTGCAGCATTTTTGAATGGTGGTGCTGCTAATTCAACGCAATGGATTGGTCTTTTTAATAGTGTGGATGGTATGGCAGTTGGATTTAGTGGTGCAACATTTTCTATCTTATATAGAAAAAATTCTGTTGATACTATTATAAATCAAGAGAATTTTAATATGGATGAAATTGATGGCACTGGACCAAGTGGCTTTAATATAAATCCAACTAATTTAAATATATTCAGACTTTCCTATGGCTGGCTTGGCGCAGCATCATTAAAGTTTCAAGTATTGAGCACTACGGGGCAATGGATCACATTTCATATAATTCAATTGCCCAATACTATTAATACGCCATCATTTACCAATCCCATGCTTCCAATGCAAATGGCAGCTACTAATACGGGTAATACAACTGATTTGCGTATTGCCAGCGGCAGTTGGGATTCAGGTGCTATAAGTAATATACGTAATAGAGCTGGGTATAGAACGTTTACTATTAATAGTAATCCAATATCTATTCCTAATAATACAGAAACCCATTTAATTACTATACATAATAAACCAACCTTTAATGGGGTAGCTAATAAGATCGAATTGCGCTTTGTAGGTCTTGGTGGTGGATTTCTTGATTCGAGTAAAAATCTATTATTGAAATACATTAAAAATGCAACAGTTACTGGGACAGCTTTTTCTGATGTCAATACATCTGCATCGGTTGTCGAATTTAGTACAGCAGGTACTTTTACTATAGGCTCTGGCACGGTAGTTTTTGTACAACTAACTAATTCAGGAGGTAATGGAAGTCAAATGCAGCTTTTGTCACAGTCTCGAGCAGAAATCATTCTTTTGCCAGGGGAGACACTTACCGTGACGGGCCTAACTATTACTGGTGTAATGTTAGCACCCCCTCCTAAAAGTGCGATAGCAGTTCTGATGTGGGAAGAGCGATTTTGATTTATATTTCTTGTATAACATTTCGCACCATGCGATGAGCAAGTCGCGTGGTTTCAGGTAAGCGATAGCGTGGTGATAATTTTAATATCCATTGGCATGCAGTTTGCAGTGAAATTCTATGGCCCACTGAAACAAATACTGGTTTTACTTTGTTTTGGGTTTTGAGTACAGAACCAATAATTTCACCTTTATGTATAAGTGGTTCCTGTGCACCGCGTATATTAGATGGTTCTTGGTAAGTACCAATTAATTTAGTTTTGCCACAACCAATAGTAGGAATATTGCAAAGTACACCCAAATGGCTTGCTATGCCTAGATGGCGGGGATGTGCGATTCCTTGCCCGTCGCAGACAATAAGATCAGGTTTAACTTTTAGTTGAGCTAATGCCTGCAAAACACCAGGTAATTCCCTGAAAGAAAGTAATCCACGAATGTAGGGAAAAGAAATGACACTTTTTACTTGTGAGCTATCTATTACCTGTAATGACTGAGCATCCAATACCACAATGGCAGCAACTTGTTTTTTGGTTTGTTCGTCATAGCCTACATCAATGCCTGCAACATACTTAATATCAGAAAGTTGATCTTCAGTGATAACTAATTTTGCCAATTGTGTTTGTATTTGTATTGCTTCAGTTTTTGATACATTCCATGCATGTAGTATATGCATTATAATCTCGCAATCTTTTCCAGATTTTTGTGATTACCTGCTAAAATAATTTTGTCTTGTTCCTGAATTACATATTCAGGATCTAGTGTTCTGATAATATCACCTTCTTTGATTCCCACAAAATGGACATTGTAGGTATAATATAAATCTAGATCCGCTACTTTTTTACCTACAAATAAAGAAGGAACTATAATTTGACTTATGGAATAATCTTTACTCAGGCGAATTAAATCAGTAAAAGGAGAAGATAAGTTATCTGCTACGCGAATGCCTATTTCTTGCTCAGGTAATATGACACGATCCGCACCAACAATTTTGAGAATTTCTTTGTGTATATCATTAATTGCCCGTGCAATAACGCGAGGAATACCTAACCGTTTTTTGAGTAATGCTGTAATAAGAATAGATTGAGCAAAATTTTCACCCATACCTACAATAACAGTATCCATTTCATCAACGCCAACACTACGCAATGATTTATCATCAGTTGCTCGCATACATACGGCTTTTGTTACATGATCTCTTATTGAGGCAATAGTAGCTTCATTGCTATCAATTGCCAAAACTTCCATGCCATTTTCTGCAAGTAATGTTGCCACCTGGCGGCCAAATCGCCCAAGTCCAATAACACAAAACTTCATGCTGTTTTTCCTTATTTTATCCCAACATTACCCGTTCTTCTGGGTAAGAAAAAAGTGCCTTGTCATCTTTTTTTGAAAATTTAAGACTTAATAGTAAAGTAAGTGAGCCAATACGTCCTACTATCATACTCATAATTATATTTAATTTTCCTAGTAATGATAAACTGGCGGTTGATCCTGTAGTAATACCCAAGGTAGTAAAAGCACTAAACGCTTCAAAAAATATATCATCAAATTTCCAATGGGATTCTGTAATAAGTAATAAAAAACTACTACCTAAAATCCACATAATACTGACTGCAATAATTGCAATTGCTTTGTATACTTGTTCATTAGCAATTGTTCTGTTATGTATTTCTACTGCTGATCTACCCAAAATAGTAGCTTTAATAGTTGCAATAAAAATGGCAAAGGTCGTTAGTTTTACACCGCTTCCGGTGGAACCGGGCGAAGATCCAATAAATGAAACTAAAAGTAACATAAACATAGTAGCTGGATGGAATGCTGTAATGTTTTCTAACATAAAGCCAGTACCCTTAAATGAAATAGCATGAAAAAAGGCGAACAATATACCAATAGGAACCGAAGTATGAGCAAGGGTATAATGTTGCTCTAATATAAAATAAAGTAACGTTGTAATACTGATAATGCCAAAGGACCAACGTACAATCAAGGTTGTTTGCAATGAAAAGCGATACCGTTTTTTGTGTATTTTCTTTATTAACCAACGAACTAATTCATACCAAGTTATAAATCCTAGTCCACCGCAAAACATAAGTGCAATAGTGATACTAAGTAATGGTATATGATGTCCATAGCTGCTTATCATATCTTCAGAAATAATAATACCCGCATTGCAAAATGAAGAAACTGCATGAAATAATGAAAAAAATATAGCAGTCGAAGTAGCAATAGAACCATGAATAATGCTAAAAATAAGTAATGAACCAACTAGTTCGGATATTAACGTAATCATAATAATTAATGATAGGGTACGACGTACATGTATCCATGAACCAATATCAAGTACTTCACTCATAATCACATTACTTGAAAAACCAATATTAAAAAAGAAATACATTAAAAAAAAAGTAATAGTAATAAGACCTAAACCGCCAATTTGAATAAGCATTAATATAATAATTTGACCAAAACGGGTAAAGGCATTTAATGGTACTGTAGTAAAACCAGTAACACACGTAGCAGAAGTAGCAGTAAAAAAAAGATCTATGTACGAAATAGGGCTATTACGTGCTATAGGTAATGCAAGAAGCAAAGTACCAATAGTTATGGTTAGAATAATAGAAAGAATAATAATATGCCCAGGAGCCAAATGGGTACGTAATGAGCCGACCATATTACTTGTCCTCACACAAACAAAATATATATTTGCTAATGTTTAGCGATGTACTGTTTGACGCAAATACTCTAAAACCTGGTCAAGATTGATACGCTGCTGTTTTAAGGTATCACGATCTCGTATGGTAACACAATGATCGGTTTGACTTTCAAAATCATAGGTAATACAAAATGGAGTTCCTATTTCATCTTGTCTGCGGTATCGCTTACCAATAGAACCTGACTCATCAAAGGTTACCGATAAGCCAGTAGATTTAATATCTTTATATAATTGCTCAATCGGTTCTGATAGTTGTTTACTCAGAGGCATACATGCAGCTTTTATTGGTGCAATACGAGGGTGTAATTTCAGTACTATGCGAGTTTCTCCTTCAATGCTATCTTCATGATATGCATCAAAAAGAAGAGCCAAAAACAGTCGGCCTACTCCGACGGAACATTCAACTACATGAGGGATATATGTTTCTTTGGTTTCATCATCAAACACAGAAAGATCTTTTTTGGAATAGATAGTATGTTGAGTAAGATCAAAATTTCCTCTATTTGCTATACCTTCAAGTTCTTTCCATCCAAAAGGAAATTGATACTCTACATCATTACATTCCTTTGAATAGTGTGCAAGTTCATCAGGTGCATGAGGACGTATGCGAATGCGATCTGGATTTAAACCTATATTAGCAAAAAATTGTTTACGTTGTATGGTCCAAAATGCAAAAAAATCAGAAGCCTCATTGCCTTTGCAAAACCATTCCATTTCCATTTGTTCAAATTCACGTACGCGAAATAAAAATTGCTTGGGTGTAATCTCATTGCGAAATGCCTTACCAATTTGACCAACGCCAAATGGAATTTTTACGCGGCAAGTGGAAAGTATATTTTTGAAATTAACAAAAATGGCCTGTGCTGTTTCAGGGCGTAAATATGCAATAGAACTATTTTCCGTTGAAGCTCCAACATTTGTTTGAAACATCATATTAAATTGACGTACTTCAGTCCAACTATTTTTGCTACCGCAATGAGGGCATGCAGCAGATAAATCTATTTCATCAGCACGATATCGTTTTTTGCATTTTGTGCAATCGACCATCGGATCATGAAAATGTTCTACATGGCCCGATGCACGCCATTCAGCTTCTGGGCCAAGAATAGCCCCATCGATAAAAAGAATTTCTTTATCAAGTTGCATTAAAGACTGTGCCCAGGCATCTTTAATATTATTTTTCATTAATGTGCCCAATGGTCCAAAATCATATAAGCCATTTAAGCCGCTATAAATTTCAGCAGTAGGGTATACAAAACCCCGACGTTTACATAAAGCAACAATAGTTTCTAACGTTACATTGGACGTGTTATTCATGATAAGTCTCGCTTCTTGATAAAGATACTACTATACTGTAACTTATTCCGCTGATTTTGACAAATCGGTTAAACTTAATAATTATGCGATTATATATAAAAAATAATAAAATTGAAAATATTGTTGCTATTGATGTAGTATTTAATCTATAATTTACTTGTGAAATATATCACAAAAATGGATAAGGAATTACTATGTATAATAAAAAAACTATGATAGTACGATGTGTGGTTATTTGTTTGATCTGGCTATGTATAGGGTTTATGAAATTTCCTCTTCATGGGGTTGAAAAAGATTTCTGTCAACCTTCGCCGATTGTATTAGAACAACTTAATGAGGGAGCTATTATTTTAGCTCCTTTTGAAGGTGATCGCGATGGGCAAGAGCTGGTATATCTAGTTAATGATAATTATGATTTATTGATGCCCTTAGCAAAAAAGGATGCGCTACATTATTATGCTTCTTTCGATCACTTTTTAAAAGAATTGAAAGATATGAAAAAGTATGAGGTCTATAAAGATCATACTGATACTCGAGATCTATTTATTAAGGTGCTTCGTAGTACCTGTGATAATGCTTTAATTGGTTTTGTATCTTATTTTTTCAACGGTGTCCAAGCAGGAGAAATTAATTTAATGGTTATTAAAGAGAAATATCAAGGTAAAGGATATGGTAAGCTTCTTTTGCATGATGCTATTACACAGATAACTGGTGCAGGAGCCCAAAAGATATACCTTAATGTACTTAAAGAAAATAATGCTGCCAAAAGTTTATATAAAAGTTGCGGATTTGAAATTGATCCCCTTTCCTGTCCAGATAACAATCCAATAAGAATGTCAAAAACAATAAAAAATTAATTTTTTATTGTTTTCCAAAGATGTTTTATTAAAGTTCAATAAGCTCAAAAATTACTATTGATTATCCAAAATTATTTAAGAGTTACTATTACTCATGCAAAGATAGATAAACGTTTTTCCCTTGATTTTTTCTATATTTATATGGTTGTATAATTACTCTAAAGATATTTTTACTAAAAAGGAGTAGCGGTGAAATATATACTATCAATATCCTTATTGACATTATTTTCGATCGGAGGATTATATGCAAGTGACGGAACACTTGATCCTTCATTTGGCGCAGGCTTAGGTTTTGTGCAAACTCCTGTAGGTATTTCTGCATTGAAAGTAGCAATACAAACTGATGGCAAAATTGTAGTTATAGGAACAGCATCTTTGAATGATCAATTGGTTCGGTATAATACAAATGGTACCTTAGATGGTACATTTGGCATTGGTGGTATAGTTGCAGCTCCTGCAAATGGAGATTTTAATAATGTAATCATTCAACCGGATGGCAAGATAATTATAGTAGGTACTGATTCAACAAGTTCAAGTTTTTTCATGGTTCGCTATAATACAAATGGTACTTTAGATGCAACATTTGGTGTTGGAGGAATGGTAACAGGTCCTACAGGGTTTGCCAATGACATAATGTTACAGCCAGATAGTAAAATTGTGGTTGCAGGAAGCGATCTTATTGGTAATTTTCAAGTAGTGCGCTATGATGCTTCAGGTACCATCGATACTATTTTTGTAACTGGTCCCAGCGGTTTTGCATCAGCAGTTGTCATAGAACCAAGTGACAAAATTATTGTAGCAGGAACATCAAATAGTGATTTATTGCAGGTGGTTCGCTATAATGCAGATGGCACCTTAGATAGTACTTTTGGTAGTGGTGGCATAGCGCTAGGACCAAATGGTGCTTTGGGCAATGTATTATTACAGCCTGATGGCAAGATAGTAGTAGGTAGTTATAATAGGGTATCAATTCCTTTTCGGTTTCAAGCAGTTAGATTTACCTCTTCGGGTAGTTTAGATGCAACATTTGGTGTTGGTGGCATAGCATTAGGACCAAATGGTACAGCCAATGATGCCTTATTGCAAGCTGATGGTAAAATTGTTTTGGTTGGATTTAATAGTGTTTCTTCTATGTTCCAGTTAGCGCGATTTACTACAGGAGGTATTCTGGATGTATCTTTTGGTGTGGGAGGAGTTACTACCGGACCGACGGGTCTTGCAGTTGGTACTGCATCACAAGCAGATGGTAAAATTATTGCCGTAGGTTCAGCTCCAGGATTTGGTCATTTTCAAGTTGCACGATATATTGGTGGTCCTGCCTTAGTAGATACGCAAATAGTATCACCGGTTAATGGTGCACAATTACGGGTTGGTAAATCAATACAATTTAGGGGTACTGCACAAAATCCATCAATGGTCTATTTGTTTTTGAATGGTGTATTAGTTAAAGGAGTGGCAACAGATCCATTTACTAATACTTGGTCAATGTCTCTCATAATTGGGACTAAAGGTGTGTATACTGCTGAAGTTGTTTCCATATATGAAGATGGCAATGTTGATATAATGTCCTTACCCATTACATTAAGAGTTGGTCTTACTTCAATCTGTTCTGGAATATGTTCTTAGTAGGATTGGCATAGTAAGATTATAAGACTTTTTTCTTTTATAGAGGTATACTGAAAAAAATAAAGGCAAGAGTTCAGTGTACCTCTATAAAGGACTATTAAAATATGAATTATACCAATTTTATACTAACTATATGCAGTACAATTGCAATAAGTATTGGAGTAATAACGTATTATATATACCGTAATCAACATCTACTTGAAGAACGTATAGCTATGCTTTGTGCAACTAAGCCAGAAACCGCTGTACATACTGATATCATACAAACTCAACCTTCCATAATCGAAAAAATAGTTACCAGTGGCCAACTATGGCGACCTATTCAGGAAAAAGTTCGTGATACGGTTGTGCAAGTATTTGCGCATATTTCAGCTATTGATTTACTCAAACCTTATGCACCACCAGTGCAAGGTTCTGCTACTGGTAGCGGATTTTTTATTAATGATAAAGGTGATCTTATTACTAATGCGCATGTAGTAGACCAAGCAGAATCTATATGGATTCAAATACCTTCCCTGGGCAAACGTATTATTGATGTTGATCTTATTGGATTCAGTCCAGAGCGTGATATTGCTTTATTGCGAGTCAAACCAGAAGGCCTTGCTATTATACAAAGAGAATTAGGTTCTATACCGTATCTATCACTTGGCGATTCTGATGTTGTTTTACGTTCCGATGAAGTGATGGCACTTGGTTATCCACTTGGCCAACAAATGCTCAAAAGTACTACTGGTGTAGTAAGCGGAAGAGAGCAAAATTTTATTCAAACCAGTGCACCTATTAATCCTGGAAATTCTGGTGGACCATTAATCAATGCAAAAGGTGAAGTTATTGGTATTAATAGTGCGGGCATTTTGGAAGCACAGAATGTAGGCTATGCAATTCCTATTAACTTATTAAAAACTATTTTATCTGATTTATATACTATTCCATTGCTGCCTAAACCATTTTTGGGTGTCATATTTAGTAGTGCTACTGAGGCATTAGTAGAATATTTGGGTAATCCTTCACCAGGTGGTTGCTATGTAGTAGAAATAGTGCCTAATAGCACATTGCATACTGCGGGAGTACAACGGGGAGACATGATTTATAGTATAAATGGACACACTGTTGATCGTTTTGGTGAAATGAATGTGCCATGGAGTGAAGACAAAGTAGGCATCACTGATTTAGTAAATCGTTTGTCAATTGGTGATCCTGTTTCATTAATATTTTATCGAAATGGTGAACGTATTGAACGTACTGTAACTTTTAATTATGCATCACAACCAGCAATACGCCGTATATTTCCAGGCTATGAACCAATTGATTATGAAATATTTGGTGGTATGGTCGTTATGCAATTGACACAAAATCATATTAAAATATTAAAAGAAAGAGTGACTGGTCTTACTAAATATTTAGAATTACGTAATCAATCAGATCCTGTACTTATAGTTACACATATTTTTTCTAATTCACAAGTATATCGTTCTCGTATCCTAGCAGTAGGTAGCACATTAAATGAAATTAATGGTATAAAAGTACAGACACTTGATGATTTTAGACAAGCAGTTAAGTATGGGGTCAATGATAAATTTTTGACTATTCTTGCTTCAGATAACGTAGCACGTTCTTCTGATCATATTTTGGTGGTATTGCCAATGCAACAATTACTTGCAGAAGAGACACAATTAGCAAAAGCATTTAGATACCCACTAACTGCTATGAGTCAAGAATTATTGCAAAAGAAAGAGATTGATCGGGAATTTGCAATTGCGGCAAAGGAAGCCTTGCATGCCACTCAAAAAAATGCGGCTTGACCTTTTGCTTGCGCAACAGTTTCCCCATTATTCACGCCAACAAATTCAAAGCTGGATTATGCAGGGTAAAGTTCGTGTGAATAACCAACCTATTATCAAAGTAGGCACATTAATATCGGTAGATGCGCATATTGTGTGCGATACCCAAGAACCAAAGTATGTAAGCCGTGCTGGATTTAAGTTAGAAAAAGCACTGCATGAATTTAATATAAAAGCAGAAGGACTCATATGTTTAGATGCGGGTATATCTACCGGTGGGTTTACTGATTGTTTACTGCAGCATGGTGCGCAGAAAGTATATGGAATTGATGTGGGCTATGGCCAAGTGCATGAAAAAATTAGGCATGATCCGCGGGTAATTTTATTTGAACAC
The DNA here is from genome assembly GCA_035940365.1 of Candidatus Babeliales bacterium. Lineage (GTDB taxonomy): Bacteria > Babelota > Babeliae > Babelales > Vermiphilaceae > DASZEX01. The sequence goes on from DASZEX010000044.1 coordinate 10,622, forward strand.
ACTAATCTGCGGGAAATTACTCCTGATGTACTTGGTACATTAGTAGACTTAGTAACTCTTGATCTTTCTTTTATTTCAGTTCTGAAAGTAATGGATGCGGTAGTATCATGCATGAAATCAACCGCGCAGCTTATTGTTTTAATTAAACCTCAATTTGAAGCCGGACGATCTGATGTTGGCCGCGGCGGCATAATCAAGGATCCTCTTGTACATCAGAAAGTAACCGAAAAAGTCACTAAGGGTATAGAGTCCTATGGATTTCAATTAATTAATGTCATTGAGTCTCCCATAACAGGAACTATGGGGAATAAGGAGTTTTTAGCGTATTTTATAGCACCCAGCGCATCTAAATAATATTTCAAATGTGCATATAATTATATAGTATAATATAAAAATATTGCATATTGGTTATATATTTTACTAAACTGGTACATGGAGGGGGAGTGCTATGAAATACAGTTCTAGTTCTCTATGTATAATGCTTATTTGGTTTCAAATGACTGTGTGCAATGCATTACAAATGCCTATGTCATCTATAATTAAGCAAAAGATGCAATCGATGCAGTCATGGTATAGTAAAAAGATACAGCCATACGTGAATACATTAAAATCAGCATGGAAGCGTACGCCCGAAATAGTAGAATCGTATCAACCGTTTATGCCTGAAGAAGGATATGAAGTTGCAAGGAAACCTGCATATGAATCTTATCGAAAAATGCCCACAAAAGGTTTGCAATTTATATATAACAAAACACAAGAAACAGCAAAACCTCTGATACAAACCTATAAACCTCGCATACAACAAGCTACACGTACTTTTGGTAATTTTGTGCAACAAATGATAGAAAGAGATTTGTCATTGGATAGAATTAAGGAACATTATAAAGATATAAATAACGCGAGTTCGATTTTAAACAAAACCTTCGATAGGGATTCCAGATCGTGCAATTGAAGGTTTGGTAGGTCTGAAAAAATATGCGATAAGAGTAGATAAAACATGGCAAAGAAAATTGGCGGGGCTGCGGTGTCG
>DASZEX010000045.1:0-3835 GCA_035940365.1 Candidatus Babeliales bacterium
ATACTTTGCAAAATTCATCAACATGGTAAAATATTGTCACGAGCATGTACTTCTCCTTTTTTTGAAGTGATTATAAAAAAAGTCTAGTACATTGCTCGTTTTTTGTTAAATTTCTAAAATCGAACTCGCGTTAAATAAGTAATTTGATAAATACCAGGAGTGCATATACATGTATTCCTGGTATTTTTATATACCAAATACTGCGCGCAGCACTATCCAGCAGGCATTGGTGGCACATATACCGGCTGCAACTGGTTCACCATATTTTTTATCAAAGCACAATGATAGTAAACTACCTGCTATAAGTCCCAAACAGATATGGGGCGATAGCAATATACCAGTAAGTATTAACGTACTATTGCATTTGAATATATATAAAACAAAACCACATAAAGCCCCAAGCAATAATACCATCCAATTATATGTTGGCAATGCACATAATAATGCACGTGTTTGTGCCTTTTGTGCAAAAAGTTTTTCTGACCCGAGTGGTATATGCAAGACAAGCGTGACAAATACTATACCTACAAGTAATGCGCTTATGAGTAATCCCAAATATTGATATCGTTTAATTATTGTCATATCCGTATGCATGCGATAGGCAAGAATACGATTATTAATAGCATCACCTGCAACGCCGGTGGCAGTAGCTACAAATACAGAAAGTACGGTTAAATACCATGGATCTCTGGTATACACAAGCAAGGCAGGAATCATCACCATACTGGCAAAGCGACCTAATGGAGCAATACCAACAGCTGCTACTATTTCTACTAGGTAGTAGGTAGCCAATACGGTTGCTAATACTACATACCCTACAAATACTAGAGGTATACCACAATACCATGCTGATATACTCAGTATACTTGTAATACAAAATCCCTCAGCAAGCATTGGTTTTGCAGATTTCAATAGAAAATACGCATTTTGAATATAGGCACGTAATCTGATGATTGTATATATATATTTGTATAGTAATGTGCATATATCAGATGCAATAGTTATTACCAATAAACCACCGCAAAAAGAAAGCAAAAAATCTACATATGATACACTAGAAAAATAATAGGTATGTAGTGGCATAAGCATACTTGTATATATACCCATACCAATTAGTAAAGGAAACAATATTCGTTTGCCACTGATTGCACCAAGCGCCCAGACCAACGGCCACAATGTTACTCGAATAGGCATACATATAAAACATGACAATCCTGCTATATTGCATACTACCAATGATGATGGCATATACATAAGTATATCTTGCGCTATACACCATACTACAGTCACTATGCTACTTAAAGCGAATATATAATACTGCATAGTAAAACGCTCAACTTCCATAATACCTTCAAGCACATTAGCCAGAGGAAATGGATATGACGTATGTATATAATGCGATTGCATAAGTGATGCCAGCCACATACCAAACCAACCTGCAAGGCCCACAATAAATGTTATACATGCAGAAAAATGCCATGAACGTGCAAGCCATTGATTAAATAATGTTTGATTAATAAAAAACAACGTAGGCATATAAAATCCTACTGCAGTGGCCATGATACCACCTACACAGCCAGCAGAAATAATTGCCACAAGTTCCGATGATAAAAATCGAGTACGCACCACAAAAGATGCCAATAATACAATAAAAGTTAAAGTAGGCCCAATCCAGGGAGCCATAGGTAATGCCATAGCTATATAAAGCATCATACTGGTTGCTATACCAGTTGCTATACATGAAAATAATATCGTTTTACATTGCATGATTTACCGCCAACAGCAAAACTTATATAAAAATACCCATCATGCTATGTAGACTTAGCAAGCGCACATAGGGAATATAGGGGATAATAATGTATAGTATACTATTTTTTTTACTTTGCCTCACGCTTGGCGGTTGTACGCAGGAATATAATAAAACAGTAACAAACAAAAATAGCACTATGAATGAATCAATTGAACTTGGCTTTGTGGGTGATGTCATGTTGGGTCGACTAACTAATGAAATAATACAGCAAAAAGGCCCGCGCTCTATTTGGGGTACCATGCTTCCTTTATTGCAATCATGCGATTGTGTTATTGCCAATTTGGAGACTGCTTTGACCCGTAGCACCACTGCAGTACCAAAAGTATTTAACTTCAAAGCTGATCCAAATGTAGTAGATGCATTGTCTCTTGCTCATATATGCGCCGTCAATAATGCAAACAATCATATTCTAGATTTTGATGTTGAAGGTTTACGTGAAACTATACAAACACTTAATGATGCTTCTATTGCACATGTAGGCGCCGGCGAAAATATATCTGAGGCACAAAAACCTGCCTATATCACTATTAATAATACGCGCATTGCACATATTGGCATAACAGACAATGAACCTACCTGGCATGCAACTGACACCAAACCTGGTACCTATTATTGTGATATGAGCACTGCTGCATGTGCCAAAGTAGCAGATCATATTAAAAAAATTCGCGCTGATGTAGATATGTTAATAATATCTGTTCATTGGGGATCAAATTGGGCAACCAAACCGCCAGAAAATTTTATATCATGTGCTCATGCATGGATAGATGCAGGCGCTGATATTATTCATGGACACAGCGCTCACATATTCCAAGGTATTGAACTGTATAACAATAAAATCATTATGTATGGCCTTGGCGATTTTATTGATGATTATGCTATTGATGAGACTATGCGCAATGATTATGCAATATTAGCTAAACTATCTATACGCAATAAAAAAATGCATACACTTACTATATACCCTGCCATTATAGAATCAATGCACGTAAATGTACCATCAGCATCTGATAGTGCAATAATTCTGGAGCGCATAAAAAATCTTTCCGCAGAAAATGGCGCGCCATTTTCTATTACACATAATACATTAGTTTTGCATATACTAAACTGATATAATTTGCACAAAAATTATGTAACATATATACTATGCTTGTTATAAATATTATCTGTTTTAATTAAAAAGTTTATATAGGAACTATAATGATCAAAAAATTAATGTGTTCACTAATATTTATTGGATTGTATTCTACCACTATTAGTATATGTGGTGATCCAAAAGGCAGTATTGTTGCACCTAATGCAGAACAAGAACAAGAGGTTCAGGCACTCAGAGTAGATATGGATAAGTTGAACAATTATTTTTATAGTCCAAAACACTTTTTTATATCTTTACTTAAGTGGTCACCAATGCTTATTGGACTTGCTGCATTAAATATTAAGGCACAAGGCAGAAACTGAAATATTCCAATAAATAGTATCTGTTTTAATTAAAAAATGTATATAGGACTATAATGATCAAAAAATTTGTATGCAAAATTTTAATTATTACTCTTTTTTCTGCAAGTAATTTGGTTATTGGCGTTGGTGAGCAAGATATCAACAATTGCGCAATACAATTAAAGCAGGAATCAGATCGTCTAGACTATCTAAACAGTAATCAATGGATCATTGATACAGCAAAAAAATATATATGGATTTCGCTTGCTGCCAGCGCACTAGGTGTTATAGGAATATACAAATCTGCAAAATCCAATGGAATTATTAGATAATTAAGGCATTGAGCAAAACTGAAATATCAATAAATTCGAAATTCGCTCGGCCTTCAGGCTGGGCGATTTCATTTATACCGATCAGTACGCAATTTTCAAGCCTCCATCTTAACTCATTGTCAAGGCTCCGTGAAAATGTCGTGTGATTTGGCACTATAAAAATGTCGTGTTTTTGGTGCGAATAAAAAGTGATTGGTTTTTCTCCAGGAGCTATTTCTTTTAGTAGCTATGAGGTCAATAGGCTTAGGTTCAGAGT
>DASZEX010000046.1:0-3032 GCA_035940365.1 Candidatus Babeliales bacterium
CTCAACCAGCTGGCTGATAGTGGTGCATATAAGCTACTAGTAATACATAAAAGGGAAAATATAGTATATAAAACCTTCATTGGTTCCTCCATTTAGGCTATTTAAGCTATTAAAGTAATAAACTTACCTTAATAGTATCATAAGTTATATTCTATATGCAATAGTTTTAATAAAATAATATCATCCAATAACATAATTGTGTTTATATTTATTAATTATTAATTATATTTTGCCACTATTTTGGTTTATTAGGTACACTTAGGGTTAGTACTAAAATTTGAAAATATGATAATACTATGAAATCTATACACTATATACTTGGTATCAGTTTATGTGGTCTATTTTTTCTTATATGGTTTAGTACTGTTACCTATAATCCATATGAAAATCAAAAAAATAATCAATTTAAAGTTGTTTGTACTACTACTATGTTGGCAGATGCAGTATCTGTTATTGGCAAATCATTGGTGGATGTAATTCCTTTGATGGGGCCAGGAATTGACCCGCATATGTATCGTGCGCGAGAAGGTGATGTGCATCGTATATCAGATGCACAGTTGATATTGTACCATGGATTACACTTGGAAGGTAAATTGGCTCATTTGTTTGAAGGTATGCAGCGGTATGTTCCCACCATTGCTGTCAGTGAAGCAATTCCAAAAGTATTATTGCGTCAAGCAAATATAGAAGGTATCTACGATCCTCATGTATGGCATGCTGTTGATCTATGGATTATATGTATAGAAACAATACGTGATGCATTAATAACCTATGATCCTGTACATGCAGATGCGTATAAATATAACGCAGATACATATATAGAAGAATTGCGTGCTGTTGATCTATGGGTGCAACAAGAAATAAACAAAATTCCTGAACCTATTCGTTATCTAGTAACGGCACATGATGCCTTTTCATATTTTAGTAATAGATATGGCTTACAAGTAGTATCATTACAAGGAATTAGTACACAATCAGATATAGGTACTCAAGATGTTATTTCAATAGTACGTTATATTGTTTCTCGCAAAATACCGGTTATATTTGTAGAATCATCAGTACCAGTTAGGGCAATTCAAGCAGTGCAAGAGGCAGCGGCTACGTATGGTTGGCATGTAAGTATTGGCAAATCGTTATATTCAGATGCATTGGGAGATAAACAGTCAGGCGCAGACACCTATGTGCATATGATACAACACAATGTCCACGCCATTGTTTCTGGACTTACCGGTCAATTGTTGCTGAATGAGTAGAGCCAGTGTTATTATATTTTTTGTAATTATTATGTTTATTATAATTATTGCCACTATAACGTCGGCGATCGCCAAAATTTCTATATTCACCGGATCTACCTGAAAAGCGAGATCGGTTAAATGATGACCTATCTGAATAGCCAGATGAACGATCAGTATTATCTCGATCATTAATATCAGGCGCATCTTTATAGCGGCGCATAATAGTATGTAATTCTTTGCCCAAAATAATGCTCACTAATTGTTCTTTTGAAACAGAATGCCCAATCTTTTCTAGAATATGAGTTATTTGTGGTGCAATAGTTTTATCAACTGATGCTTGACTAATATCTTGAATGCATTGTTCAACCTGTTTTGCACAAATAGCATTGCCATCAGGTACTTGTATATGTTCAATTGAGGTATTAATAGTACGCTCGATTTGTTTTATTTTACGTACATCACAACCACTCAAAAGCGAAATAGACATACCCGATTTGCCTGCACGCGCTGTTCTACCGCTACGGTGTGTATAATTTTCAAATTTTTCGGGTAAATTATAATGAATTACATGGGTAATATTATTAATATCAATACCTCGTGCAGCAACATCAGTTGCAATTACCAGAGAAAGTTTATGATTACGTAATTTTTGCATAACAGTATCGCGTTGTGATTGTGATAAATCTCCATGAAGTGCATCAACATCATAGCCATCATGCATTAATTTATCAGTAAGTTCTTTTGCTTCACTGCGGGTACGGCAAAATACAATGCCAAAAAATTCTGGATAATAATCAATAAACCGTCGCAGAGCTTGATACCGATCTTGTCGTCTAGTTACGCAATAGACATGTTTAATATTTTGTGCACTACTATTTTTTGAACCAATAGTAACAGTTGCAGGATTAGTCATATATTTTTTTGCAATATTGCCTACCATTGGTGGCATAGTTGCAGAAAACAACCAGGTTCTTTTTTTATTAATAGTACTACTTAAAATATTGTTAATATCTTCTTGAAAGCCCATGGTAAGCATTTCGTCAGCTTCATCAAGTACTACCGTGTTTACGGTACCAAGATCTAATGTTTTGCGGTCAAGATGATCTAAAATACGGCCAGGTGTTCCCACGACAATATGAGCACCTCTTTTGAGTGCAATCATTTGTTTTCTGATATCCGTACCACCATAAATAGGTACAATAGAAATGCCCGTCATATATTTGCTATATTTAGTTAATTCATTGGTAATTTGTAGGCATAGTTCACGCGTAGGACATAATATAAGCGCTTGAACATTATTATTTTTCAGATCAATAGTTTGAATTAATGGTAAACCAAACGCAGCAGTTTTACCTGTACCAGTTTGCGCCAAGCCAACAAAGTCACCCGTCTTTTGCAATAAAAGGGGTATTGTTTCTTTTTGTATTTCGGTTGGGTTTAAAAAACCCAATTCTGTTATAGCTTTTACGATATGATCGTCTAAGCCAAAATGAGTAAAATTCATGAGTTCCTATCTGTGTATATTATAATGATTTAATGATTTTTTATTACTAATACCGATTTATTTTATAGGTCTATTAGGAAATATGAGGCCTGTCCTATATAAGTAAAGTATGCCCTCATTTGCCAAATTGTCAATCGTATTATGATACTTTAACAGGGCCTGTTCACTTAAAATTACCTATTTAACAGAGTTTTTAGCAAATTACTGAATGAATGAGCATTATCTAATCGTTTTTCCTTAACCGGCCTTTCAGGATCAGATTGCTTGAGCAGTCCAAGCACAAAATCCTTGAT
>DASZEX010000047.1:0-2111 GCA_035940365.1 Candidatus Babeliales bacterium
ACAGATAGGTTTTGTAGTGTTATTCCTTTTTCCGGTTGTAACGTTGAATCTAATGGTACATTAATTATCACAAAACCCTCAACAAAATTTTCATTATTGTTTCCTAGTAATTTTCTAATATCTTGGCAAGTAAGACCTGTTGATGTCTCAGAATTTAGATTTTTTAATATGGCATTAGAACTTGGTCCATCATTTAATACGGCATTCCATAATATCGAAACTTGATAGTTTTGCTTGTTAAAAATACTAAGATCTGTGTCATAATGACCTGGTCTTAGAGGTCCCTCGTCTGCATAAATCGAGCCGCACTCAAATTTTGCTGTATATGTTATGTTGTTTATTGGACTACTTTTTATTGAATTCGTTCCAGAAGAAATATTAGTAAATGTTGAAACTGCAGATGAATCCTTTACTTGGATTGTTTTTGAAATCTTGTCAGCATCATATCCTGTTGGTGCATTGAGTTGAGAAATTGTATAGTTTCCATTTTTTACACCGGTTATAGTAATAATTCCATCTTTGTCTTTTTCCGAATCTAATGCAGAATTGTCTTTTATGGTAAAAGTCCCAGAACTTCCTAATGGATTTGGTGTGATGGAATATTCAGCACCGCCAAGTAGAATGCTGTTATTTGTTAAAGTGATTATAGTTATTGATGAGCTTTGTGCAAAAGCAAAATTTTCTGTACCAAAATTATTAAAATTCAATATAAAATAAAAAACTGAACCAACTGCAAAAATGCTAATAATAAAACAAATTTTTGCCCATTTTTTCATTAGTGATTCTCTTATTTATCATTAATTTAATGGTAATGAGAATTATCCTTAAGAATTAAATATGATCTGTATAGAGTTTTGTTAATATGAAGTCATATCTGTCTAAGGGTATCCTATCTGCAATTTTTGCTCTTGCACTTTTTTCTATCTTGGGATCTATGACTTTACATCATGTTTATGGAGATGGCTTTACAATGGAAAATCTTCCACCTGCAACTGTAGGAAATAAAAAAATCCAAGTTTTCATTAAACTTACTCCACCTGTTATTACTTCAAATGTTAATCAGGACAAGACCATGTTTCTTAGAATATTTGATGCAAATACAAATGAAACAGTTCAAAAATATTCACTCTGGATTGAGATAACAAAAGGCAATCAACTTTTAATGCGAGATCTTTTCTCCACTAATACAGGAACAATAACTCTTAAGATTACTCCAACTGATACCATAGGACAATGGACCATACAAGCTGATCAAGATCCTGTATTAAATTCGTGGATGTCACAGGGTGGTGGACCAATTAATGTACTAGCTCCTATACTCAAAGAAGGAGGACTATATCACATTCACTTGGAATTACAGACAATTAATTTTTTGAATAATCTTTTTACGCCTGATACAGCTCCAAAATTTGATTCATATCTAAGTGTTGGAGACATTTCAAATCATACTATAACATATAACAACAATAACTACAACTCTGAAATAATTTCATACTATGACAAAATTAATAATGACTTTAGCTTCGATTCATCAAAATTACAAATTTCATACTCTATGCCATTTGATTGGAATACGACTAGATTCCAAGATCGCCCTATCTTTGTACATGAAGAGATTCATATTCCAAAATCATTCAAAGAATTTACAAGCACTCCAACATATGTTGCAAGTGTAAATGGGGATCCAATTACGGGAAGAAGATTAATTGTAGATCCATATTCTTTGGGTGATACTATAATAGCGCATATTTTGTTGAACAAAATTGATATTCAAAATATTGCAAAAACTATGCCTTCTGGAACAAACACTATGGACTTTCAACTTGCACCAGCGGTTGCAAACGTTAAGACTTCTTCTAGTGTGCTAACTGATTTTGGAGGGTGGGGAATTAATCTTGGTTGGTCTCCTATACAAATTACTGCAAATACACAAAATAATCTTAAACTGACATTTTTTGATGCCTTTACGGAACAACCAGTAACTGGAGATGTAAACTATGATCTCAAAATATTAGATAGTGATGGAAATACTGCACTTTCTGAGACAGGTCTTACCGCAAAAGGAGGCATAGATACTCAATCGATAAACTTGCCAAGTAATGGAGTTTACA
>DASZEX010000048.1:0-2691 GCA_035940365.1 Candidatus Babeliales bacterium
GTGGTAGTTGGTTTTGGTTGGTTATCTATAGGTGTTACAAATTTGGTAGGGACATTAGGTTTTTCTATAGCGCGTTTATTACTTAAGCCTTGTTCAACTTCGCCGCTGGCGATTTTGTGGGCTTCTGGGTAGCTGAGGCCCTTTTCTTTCATCAAATACGATTCATGGTACTCATGCTTGAGTAGATTTAGATCAGCATCAATGTAAGTGCCATCAACCAATCGCTGCCAGGTGTTGGCAATATTTATATTGGGATCAAAACGTTTTTTTACTATGTGACCATTACTGTCTTGTAATGCATGCTGATCGATCAATAAATGATTTTTTATTTGTTGGACAACTTCTTCTGATATGCCCGTATTTTTTGCAATGGCACGTACATCATGATGTGATTTTCTGAATAGATTATACATACTGCTGGCTTGTGCACGTGTTTGAGATGTATTTGCATAGATCACTGGATGTTTTCCATCATAATGCAATGCATTATTATATTGATGTTCAAACTGTTTGCATGCGGTACTACCAAGAAAATCATATGTTGAGTCGGTGTACCACTGTGTACCATAATCAGTTGTGTTGCCAGGACTTTTTTCATGTATAGCAACAACTGCATCATGACCAGCCATATTGGCCAACGCGCTATTAATAGAGCTAAGTTCCTTTTGCGCTTGCCATACAATACGCGTTTGTTCTTTAATGTTTGATTCAGATCTTATTGTTGAACAATTCTTATTGTATGTTTCTATAATTGCAACGAGTTCTTGTTTACGTTTAATACACTGTTTTTTTTCATACCGGACACATTGCCGAACAGAATCGCGTCGTGTTTGTCTATCAGGCATAGTATCATTCATATACATACAAAATGCATTGCCAGGCGAAGTACCAATTTCTGAGGACAAAGTATCTTTAAGTCTTTCAATCTGTTGCGTAGATTTTTTGGCATTTCTAATTACATTTGAATCAACCTTACGGGCACCATTTTTTTGTATGATTGCTTCTGCTTGTTCTTTTATGTGTATTTGTTGCAAAATTTGTTTGGCATGCAATTTTGCTTTACTACTTGTATCTGGATTATTTAAACAATCTTGTGCCCAGGAAGCAATATCATGCAATGTTTGTTCTTCTGCGCTGGTTGATTGATGAATAATACCACAATTATCGACACGAATATTGCCATCAGTTCTATTTTTTCTACTTGCTTGTATGCGTATTAATCTGCTTTCGCGTGGATGCAAAACATAATTAACCGTATCACGTACAAAATTGAATATAGTGAATGGATTGGTACCGGCTGATACTGTTTGATTGCTATCGGATGTAGAAATAGAACCTGATATTGTTTGTGTCCCAATGACATCTTTACCTACTGTTTGTAACCATTCTTCTTTTTCAAATGGATCGATTTTACCAGAATGTGATGCAAATCCATACAGTAGATTTGATACAGTACCTGATGGTATATGCGGAATAATGGCAGGAATTATTTCTTCTATAAATCCACTTTGTTGCAGTTGAGGTATAGTAAAATCTACAGCAATTTTTTTGCTTATTGTTTTGTTTTGTTCGGCTAATATAACGCGTTCTGCCAGAGAGATTTTGTGCAATGCCGTACTATGTTTTAAATAATCTTGATGCAATAATGGTATGATCGAACCATAATTGGTATGTTGGGATGCAATAGCAGGAGTAACTTTTGTGGTGGCTATTTTCTCTTTTAGTACATCTATTAATGCTTTTTGTTTTATTATTCTATGCTGTGTTTGTACTTGTGTTAAAAATTCTTCTGGTTTTGGTAGATTAATTTTTTCCGGTAATAAGTCTTTTAGCTTTTCACATTGTTGCTGAAAATTTTGCTCACGCGTAGGTATGGATGATGCATTAATTGATGTATCAACTGATATATTAGCTGGCGTATGCAATGTTTCATACACCATTCCACCAGCTTGAGCTAACGCCAATAAATCTGCACCATGCTCAGTCAGAATATTCATAGTGCCTTGGGTAAATATCTTTGTTGCTTTGTATGCTGGACGTAAATGCTCGGGCATTTTTTCTTCTGGGGTTTGCCCATGCATCATACATGCAATCAATGCAGGTGTTAATCCAATCAGTGTTTTGGCACTGCCGATAATAATAGGAAATGTTGATATCCCTGCCGGTGGATATGCCGTGCTAATACCAATCCGCTGACAAAAAATAAGTGATTGTTTTACACAAAATTCCGTTGCAGGAGATGCGGTTTCAATGCTGCTTAGTAGTTGTCAGCGGATTGGTATAATAAGAGCAGAACCTGTCATTGTAGCTAAAGACCCGGCTGCTCCAGCCTTTACAAATTCACATCCAAGTGATGCATATTCTCTTTTTATTATTCCGAAAGTTGTTTCTGGTAATTCCGGCTTTTGCTTTGATTTCATTGCCAAACAAAATGGCACAGACAATTGCATTACACAAAAAAGAAATAGCATAATTCGCTTCATATAAAAATCCTACTTGTGTGGTTAGTACACTGCTTCATTGCGCTACTCAGGATTTTTTAATCGATATATGCATACAATAGAAAAGTGATAGTTGCATTACTACATTCTATGAATGTGTGCGCATAAGCATTTTCTCCCTATGGTGGTTAGATTACATTGTGTTGGTTAATGCTTCATACTGCACAATTTTATAAAATGATATAACATA
>DASZEX010000049.1:0-1812 GCA_035940365.1 Candidatus Babeliales bacterium
TACGAAGTGGAGCAAATAAGATAATCAACGTATATATCCAACATTGCCCGATCCATCGTCTTGCTTCCTTTTTTTTGCTTTTTCTAAAACTTACTAGCTAAATTATATCACTTTTGCACTTGTTGCGTAAGGTGAGTTATATAATAATAGCTAGTTCTATTATTGCATCTACTATAAAGGCGGCTTTTTTTGAGGTTGATACGAAGTTTACCGAAGTTTACCCAAGATAATATCACCGTACATTTCAAGTGGGAACGGCCCATTAGTTTCCAGTCAGGATTCAAGTTAAGTTATGCATATTATAAATATTATCATGCTAAATAATATATATCTTACTCTTAAGTCTTTTTGTAAAATTTAATCATTAGTCCATACTATCATTGCTTTATTGTATAACCATATGATATTCTTATATTGAAATTATATTGATATATTATGGTAATTATACAAGATTTTGTATTTTTGCAAATATTACTATAAGTAAGGGTTGTGTATGCAATACAAATATATTGTTCTATTGGTGAGTCTAATTATATCATCCTCATTATACTCCATGCAGTCTGATTTTTTAAAAGTTGAGTATACAAATAATAAGACCATATCCGCTTGGTTTACTTGGAACAAGCCTATATTGTTACAATATAATAAGGCTAAATATTCTATTAATAGAGCATTTGTACACGCTTTTCATTCTGATGTTGTTGAAGCCCAACAGGGTACATTAACTTTATTATATCGTGAAGATAAAGAAACGAAATCAAAAGAAATATTAAAGGCAGGACTCACTCATCACGAAATTGAAAGTTTTTCAATTTGGGTTAAAAATATTTGCCGAGACTCTAAAAATGCAATAATTTTAGAACAAAATATCAACAATATGCATTATAAATTTATAGAACAATTGATATATGATAAATTTCCTAAAAGTAAAATTATTTGGTCCTGGACTGATTGGATAAACTTATATTTGAAACCAACAATCTGGAAACCAATACTTGGTGGCCTTGGTCTTGCAGGATTAGGATATGCCTATTATAAATATTATCATGCCAAATAATGTATTTATCTATATTTTATATTAAATTATTTATTGAATTATTTTATTATTATTTGTTATAATTACAGTGGAACAATGAGCAGGAAGGGACTTTAATTATGTATCAGTATTTGTTTTTATTATTAATTTGCTCAATACAATCACATGCTATGTCATTTTTAATTAATAAAAAAAATTATACTCAATATTCAGTATTATTTACATGGAGTACACGTATAATGCTTCATTACAAAGGTAAGGAATATCCTCACGTTTCAGGTCAAATACTCTTTGATATGAATAATGCTACGGGTTCAATTCTATTAAAAGCTGTAAACAAAGAAGATAAAGACATTGAAATGTTGGAAAGTCCTTTGAATAAGCAAACATTTGAAACCTTTGCTAAAGACTTTGGTGTTTTAGAGACTAGCTCTGTGAAAAGTATGACCCCCATACGTCCTGGAATACGACTACCTTATTATAATACCACAAAAACTCTGATAGAGACTGTATTTCCTGACACTTCTATTACCCTTTTAAGTTTGAAAGATAGAATTTTAAGTTTGAAAGATAGAATGCAAATAAATTGGAAATATATACTTGGCGGATTGGGTCTTGCCAGTGCTGCAGGGTTGGGATATGCCTATTATAAATATTATCATGCTAAGTAATGCATTTATTTATATTAAATTATTTATTGAATTATTTTATTATTAGTTGTTATAATTATATTAGAACAATTAGCAGAAAAGTTTATAGGGGTTATAGGTTTATTA
>DASZEX010000050.1:0-48299 GCA_035940365.1 Candidatus Babeliales bacterium
TGCGTTCCGAGGTTGTTGATAAGACGTGGAAAAGAGAGTAGGGTGAAGCCGGCCCGCCGGCCGTGGAGGCCTATATTTTTTGTTCAAAAACCGGACATTTTAACTTATCAAAAAAGAGGACATTTTAACTTGTGGTTGACACGACCAGAAATAAAAAGTTGCAATTAATCTCTATCTTTGTTTTTGTTCGGGGTGAATATTACTACACCATTTGTACATTATTCACCTGTTATAGATTATTATTTATAAAAAGTACAAAGCCCGGCAATGGGGTGGGAAAGTGAGAAGTTGCGAGGCATGAAAAAGACAAAGCGTGAATTACCCTTTACGCTACATATGATCATTGTCTATATTTTTTTGCTTTGTTTGATCATGTACCTGCATGATGAATTTCTGGAGAAGTGTTGGTGCAGTTAAAGTTGATGTATCCAATGATATGGTTGTCAAGAATGCTGCATGAAATCCCACATCACCGCCACCCATCATACTCAGCAGAACTGTTTTTATACCATTTGACCATTGCAATACATGCATGAGATCACGGTGTGAAAGTTGCACGTTTTGTGCATAGCATTCAGTTAGTTTTATAGACTTTAACTTTTCATTGTAGTTAGTTGCTGTTGTTATTATGTGCCGCAAATCTAATTTTTGCGCAGTATCTTCAGAGGGACATTGTTCATATGCCTGTAATGCAAGAGTACCTATCATATTACTACGTTTTAATGCATATGCATGGAGTAGATTGTATGTATCTTGTTCGATAGTTGCTAGTGTGCATGTAGAGAATGTTTGTACTAATGCACTAGAGTATGGGGATTCTATTTTCTGAGTAGCCTTATTATAGAAGAGTTCTTTATCTATGTTATTAAATGGATATTGCTTTATGCTATCTAATTGAAAAGTATCTGAGGCATTAATGGTACATAGATTAAGTAACACTATTGGAATCAAAATATTCTTTTGAAATATCATAAACTTCTCCTTTTATGAGTGTCAGATTGTTGTCATCATGACATATGGATGACACAATTGCAATGTCGTTGGCATATCCTTTATGTATGATAACATCCTCTTATTTTAATTCGTATTTTTTGTAAACCAAGGAATAAATATACTGGTCTTTTTTGTATATTCTTGGTATTCAGGATTATGTGCCATTGCTTTTTCTATCCAGGGAATGCCTGTGACAAAAAGTAACAATGTAGTTATGGTTACTGGTGTAATAATTGCCATCCATCCATAAGGTACTGACAAGGTAAAACAATATATTCCCCACCATAACACCGTTTCACCAAAATAGTTAGGATGGCGTGAATAACGCCACAAGCCAAAACGCATTACGTGACCTTTATTGTTTGAATTGCGCATAAAGTGAAATAATTGTTGGTCGCTGATTGCTTCAAAAGAATAGCCAAATAACCATACAACAAAACCACCTATATCAAAAAATGATAATGCATGTGGATTATTATAGGTATTAATCAAAAATACTGGATAGCTCATAATCGTGATCATAACTATTTGCCCAAATACCCATATCATATTAATAAGCAATGCTTTCATGCCTGTAAATTTCCATGAAGAAAAGCGTGGATCATGACCGGTATAGCGTACATATATATACATAATAAGGCGTAATGCCCATGCCATAATCATTGTAGTAATAAGTATCTGTTGTATCAAAAAATTACTGAGGCGGAAAAAGGTATAGAGGGCAACTAGCATCACACCGCCGCCCCAAGTAAAATTGGCAATGCTGGTATCTTGTTTATATTGCGCAAGTGCTACCATACCAGATAAATATATGATCAGTACTATAATAAGCTCGCTTGTATATATAAACATATAGATTCCTTTTTTATATATAATAATAATTTTATTCTATAATTCATCCTACTATGTGTGCATTGCAAATATGAACATTCAAGAGTACAGGCAATGTCTGCTTGATATGTACATATATATGTTTGATTACATATGAAAGTTATTGAGGGGTTGCAAATAGATAATTCATTGCTATAATCATTGTATTGTAGCTACATATTTTCATTATATTTTTTGCATAAAGGATTTATCTATGCATTATTTACTTAGTTTTATTGTAGTATCATCATCTGCACTATTTGGCATGAACCGTATTGATACGCCGCTTACACAATTTCAATCCGGTTCATTTATGCAACAGGTTAAACAAGAAAAAGATAAAGAACAAAAGGAAATTGTACAAATAAAAAATGAGTATGAAAAAGCAAGAAAAAAAGATCAATATATACAATCTATAACGGGTATTTCTGATAATCGCCATGTTGTACAATGGTTTGAACACGATATATTACCAGATATAGCACAGTTGCCGCTCGTTGATGCGCGCATGCAATTACAAAAAGTTCCAACTGACGCATGGTATGCGCATTTAAAAAGCAAAAATAATTATGACTGCCCATCTATACTACTCATTGCATCGCCACATGACATTGTTAAGCAGGAAATAATTCCTTATTTATTTGATGGCAATATACAAGGAACGAACGCATTACATGCCTATGCGCAACAATATGGTATAGCAAAAGCGCTGGAAGGATATGCAATAGTTATGCAAGGTAAAGGAATAAAGCCTTTGTCTCTCATGGATAGTTTTTCTTTGTATTATACTTCACCAGAAACGTATAAACTTTGCAAACGATTAATGCCAGAATTTTGTAAACAAAAAAAAGATTTTCGTTTATCGGAATCTGAAAGAAGTAAAGATTTCTATTTTCAAGATATAAAAATAAGTAAAGAAGAACAAATATTATTAAAACAATATGTGCCCACTTTACTTAAACAATGTATTCAGGAAAATTATGTTTTGCCTCAAAGACCAATGTTTGCAAGAGTATGGGATGCAGTGCTCCAGCTAGGGGTGTATGGAACTATTCCCCTTGTATTTACCTGGCGAAATGATTACGAACGTAATGTATTTTTATGTCTAGGGAGTATTATAGTGGGATGTGCATATTATTTGAATAACCTTGAAAAAAAACGATTTTATACTGATAGTAGAAATATATCACTCCATCCTCTTAATTTTCTGGAAAGATTACGTAATGTTGCATATATAACTTCAAGACCAGAAAGCATAAAAGACATAATTGAAAAATAGTAGTACAATGCAGGCCTCTGAATTTCAGAGGCTTTCTTTTTTATTTTATTAATGATGCAAAAATTGCATTGAAATTTTTTTTGAACGTAATTCTATCTTCGAGTGCTAATGTCCCTATTTTTTCTATAATAAGTCTATGATCAAGCGTAAACCATTTCATGCGAATTACTGAAGGTTTAGGTAAGCCAGAATCAATAAGATTGGTAATAGGTGTATCCAGCTTCCAGGGTTGATTACGTGCACTAGTAATCATAGCGAGTATAGAATGATCAACGTATTGACCAAATGTTATATCAGATGAAAGTACTATCGCTGGTCTTCGCTTTGTCTTGTTGCTATCAGTAAATGGAAATGGAACAACGACTATATCAAATGGTTTATAAATCATTATAGTCTTCCTGATCATTGGTATCTGACCATTCATTCAAGGTAGATTCTATTGATTTTAAATAAGCAAGATCTATAGGTTGTGCTTTTTTTATGATTACTTGTTTATCATTAGTAATTTCAAAAATAATGTGATCTCCTGCTTTTAAATCAAGCATAGATCTAATATCACGCGGTATTGTTGCTTGAAATTTGGAAGTTAATTTTGAATTGGCCATAAAATAACCTTTCCTGCCTTAATAGTATTACAGTAATACGGTAATGCAGGCATGATCTTTTTGTCAAGTATAGCGATTTGACATCCTTTATACAGATGTTACAATTAGAATTATAGGAGATAAAGAGCTCATAAGTAGGATCTAATCGAAAAAATTGATATATACAGGGAGGTTTTTTGTGAAAAACTACACTCAATTATTGCTTTGTGGACTTTTGGCTATGCATAGTACTACATTTTTACCGGCACAAGAAGCAGTTCAGAAAAAGAGTACATGGCAACAGTGGAAAAGACCAATTATAGCAACAACCTTACTTCTTGGTAGTATTGCATCATGGTATTTACTTGATCTTTGGATAAAAAAGCAGTTTGATAGCAGGGTTAATGAAACTGTACAAGGCCTAACTGAAGGAATTAAAGGGTATTCATTTTTTAATTATAATGGAACTCTGAGAAAACATCCTTTTATCAGTGATGCTGAATTTAAAGATTATCAGCTGCATGAAAATGCTGATTTTGATGCAATGTTTGTTCCGGTATATTATGTATTACATAAAGTGTTAAAATCTATGAAATATCGTACCATTGATATGTCACATGTATCATATCTTGTACGTAGTTTTAATATACATTTATTAGCATATCAAATTGGTTCAAAGCTCTGCTTTTTAACTTCTATGCTGGGTAGTTATTTACTTATACAAAATCCAAAAGAATCAGAAGATGAAAAAGTGCAGGCATAAATAAAAGGATTAATTATGAAAATGAATATCACACCAATAATTCGAATGTTTTTTGTTGGTTATGTAATGAATATTGCAATGCCAGTTATATATGCTGATACAAGCAATCCAGAAAAAAAAGCTTGGTCAACATGGGTCAAAGTTGGTATAGCAGGGGGTCTTGCTATAGGTAGTTTGTATGCTTGGTATTGTATGGATGTCCGACTACAAAATTTACTTGCAAAAGCAACAATGAACGCTAAACTCAAATTTATTGAAGATCTAAAACGTCATGCAGTATATAATACCGATGGTACTACACGAATTGTTTCAGAGGTAAATTCGTATAAGACGGCACCAGATGCTGAGATTTTGAAAAATACGCAGGTAAGTTTAGATCTTTTAATAAATGATTATAACGCAGAACTTTTGTTCTATAGAATAGGATCAAAAGTCTGTGCGCTATGTTCTGCACTGGGAATGTATGGTCTATATTTTCTATACAGAAACTCAGAAAAACAGAATAACGTATAAGTATTATTAGAATTAAAAACTGAGAAAAAAATAAGAGAGCGCATGGGTAATCCACGCGCTCTCTTTATTATTACGTTTGAAAGCTTGAGCCAACTACAAAAGTGACGCCATCTTTTTCTATTCGTTCTGCATGAGCAATAACTGGTCTATTGTGCATGCGATAGCTCAAATCAATAGGTCCGGCTTGGGAGCCATCAATAAGCATTTTGACAAAATATTTGCCTTCATCATCTTGTGCATCAAGAAGCGTATCCCATATCTTATCTACTTCAGGCCCATAGGCATAGCAGTTGCCTGCTAAATCAAATACATAAATATATAAATCGCCGCGGACAAATCCCTGTTTTGGATCAACAAAATGGGCAAAGGCAATTTCGAGTGTATTAGATTTCATATAACTGATAGCGCTTTTGGCAAGCAAAATCATAGTTTCGCGTTTTGAGCTAGGATAAAATGCAGAACCAATGACATATTTATCAACACCAAGTTCAACCAATTCAACATAAAAAGATTTAAATAATTTATTAAGTTTAAAATCAATCCAGCCACCGCCATTTTGTGCTTTTTTGATTAACTCTTGTACATACAGTCGCCCATCTTCATCTACTCTATTCCAATAGTTTTGGCCTACAATAGCTGTATTTATATCTGATATGACTTTGCCTTGTTGATCAAAAACAAAAAGACTTAAATCACCATAAACAAATTCGTTATGTCTACCTTCTTTTTCAAATACTTTAACTGCTTGCGATAATCCATGGGATTCCATAAATTGAAATCCTTTGCGTACCAAATCTGCTGCTTGTTCTCGATCAGCTTCTGGGTAATAGCCGCAGGCAATAAAATAATCAACCCCTTGTGTATCAGTAATTTTTTCTGCATAGGCGCGTTTTAATGCCCGCTGAGAAATATATTCAACCCATATACCTTCACCCAATGGTTTTTGTTTTAATTTTTGTATAATTTCTTTATTAAAGAATACGCCGCGTGAATCTTGATCTTCCAATGCAATAGTACCTACAAGTTTTGGTTCCGCCCCATGAGCAAGTAATTCTCCATTAGAAAATCGCATTGCATAGAGATACAAATCTCCCACAACAAACCGGCCCAATCTATAACTTATAGTGCTGAATGCTTGTTCAATAGGTCGACCATCTTCAATATCTTTTTTGACAACTTCAACGGCACCTTTGACCATATTGACTACTGTATCTTGTTTGGAATGAGGATAGTAGCCTGCGGCAATAATAAACTCCTTGCCTTCTTTTTCAACCAGTTGTACGTATGAGATTTTACTTGCACCACGCCATTCATAGGTAACCCAACCCCCGCCTTCGCGTGCTTTTTTAATAATTTGTTGTGCAATTGGTGTGCCAAGAGTATCTTTGTAATTCATATAATTTTGCCAAATGAGCTCTTGTTGTTGGCCATGTGCAAGAAATACACCATTCATATCAAGAACATACACATACACTTCCCCATCAATAAATTGATCTGTATGGGAAAATGCATGACAAGCAGTAACCAAGCGATTTTGCTTAAAAAATTCTGTAGCACGGTTAACCAAAGCAACAACCGCATTACTTTTTGATTTTTCATCAAAAGCGGCATCTGAAGCATGCGCCTCTGCGCTGACAATCTGCTCACTCAGTTCTGGTTGTTTGGTATGCACTAACTGCGTGTTATTGCTCATAGACCATATAATTACACTATACGCTATGACACCACATACTATGGTTATCATATATGTGCGTTTAATACTAAAAAACTCCAT
The DNA here is from genome assembly GCA_035940365.1 of Candidatus Babeliales bacterium. GTDB lineage: Bacteria > Babelota > Babeliae > Babelales > Vermiphilaceae > DASZEX01. Next base: position 6,777 of record DASZEX010000050.1, read on the forward strand.
GTACTACTCCTTTTTTTTGCATTATCTTTAATCTTGTCGCCGTTTACCTAAAAAGCGCAATAAGAAAAGAAATAAATTAATAAAATCAAGATATAATGTTAATGCACAAATAAGCGCTACTTTGGCTAATGTTTCATCATCAGTAATGAGTTCTTGGCCAATGTGCTTTATTTTTTGCATATCATAGGCGGTAAGTACACAAAATACCAGTACGCCAATGGCAGAAATCATAAGGTCAAATGCGGGGTTTTTGAACCACATATTAAGAAGCATAGAAAGTATTAATCCCCATAATACCATGCGTGCCATGCTGCCGGCGGAAGTTAGATCAGTTTTGGTAATATAACCATATAAAGCCATACCGCCAAACATGCCTGCGGTAGTCAAAAAGGTAGTAGCAATAGATGCCATAGTATATACATATAAAAGCATAGAAAGCGTGGCGCCTACTGATATTGCATATGCCATAAATAGGGTGACTGCAGTAGCAAAACTAATACGCATAATCATAGTGCCAAGGCTTATAACCATAGCAAGTTGCGCTATAAATAGCATAAAAAGTACCGCGGGGTTATGATAAATAAAATTAAAAATAGTTGGCGAATGAGCTACAAAATATGCCGTGACTGCCGACATACTCAGTGCGGCTGCCATCCATGCATATACCGCATACATATAGGACGCGGCACTGCGTGCAGGGTTATAATTAGAATATAACATAGGTATCCTTTCTACTGGTAATGAAGTATATAAAAGATATCATAATAAATTTAGCATATAAACGGCCTTATCTATATGCAACCATCATTTGTCTTGCGCGTATGCAAAAGCGCGTAGTACACATAAAGCAACTACTATTTTTTCTGTTATATAAGGAGCAAAATATGTATATAAGACAGATAGTATTGTCTACTATTTTTCTACCCATAATGCTTTATAGTTCAGCAACAAAGGAAGCAAATTCTACAGACTGTCTTGGTACTATTATACTGCATAATGGAGAAAAAATCGATGTTAATGATATTCAAATAGGTATGCATAGTAACTTTGAGGTATATTCCATCCCTCAATTGAGCCCAAATGCTCCCGAAGTAGACAAACAAGGTCACAAAGAGGTAATGCTCACCAGTGACCCGCGAGATGCTGCTATTACTTTTAATATAATCAATATAAAAACTATTCAGGTTTCTGATCCCAATGCGGTGTATATATATAAAAAAAATGATAAATCTATGGGAAATAAATATATAGAAATTATGATAAATGGGGATACATATCTTGCACCCGAAGAAACTAAAATTGAGGCTGTTCAAAAGGCCAAAGATAACCGCCGGACTATTAAATTAAGAGCATTAAAAGAATTTGCTATTAAAAAATGTATAGTAATTGAACCTCAAGAAAAAAAATCTACAAATTCATCAGGTACAAGATAAATTGCATGATTTAGTAGCTGTAGTACACTGTAAAAAAATGATTTATCACTAACTATATAAACTGGAAGATATATGCCAATTATCATTACGCAAGACAATTTTAATCAAGAAATATTACAATCAGCAAAACCCTTAATTTTAGATGTATATGCTTCATGGTGTGGACCGTGCCAGCAAATGGAGCCTATTATTAATGAACTTGAACAAGAATATAAAGATTTGTATACCTTTGCCAAACTGAATGTTGATGAAGCGCGCGATATTTCTATTCATTATGGTGTTTCCTCAGTGCCCACCTTTATTTTTATGAAAGATGGACAAGTAAAAGGAAAAGAAACAGGGTATATGGGGAAAGAGAGATTTAGAGAAAAGATAGAATTGTACTTAGGGTAAATGTTTTTCTGGAGGGGGGTTTTTCCTCCTCCATGCTTCCTGCAAACTCCGCACGAGGCTACGTTTGGATCAATATATCTATAAATCAGGCTTATTACTGGTTTTAAATTGAATATATTTTATGATTTTGAGGTTTTTATTGGTGATTGTTTAGCTTCCTTGGCCATAATATCTTGTATTTTTAATATCCATGGCAACATCTCTGCGCATGTATCAGGATAATTAGCGTCTGCTGGCGATTTATTCCAGATAATTTTTTCATCCATTTGTATCTTATGCATACAGTCATCCATATATTCGTCGTATAACATTTGTGCATGTTTAGGCTTTTTAAACTTTATTAGGGGGGCAAAACTAGCAAATTTTTCTTGATTTCTAGATAAACTATTCATAACTTGTATTGATTCAGTAACATCGTTATTTGATGAATATTTAGATAAAGTTCGATTTATTAGTATTTCTCTAGTGTTATGTATTTCTACCAGATGAGTAATTTCATGCAATGGAGTATATTCATAGATATGTTCTTTTGATGTAGATGAGAGGTTGCACGGCACAATTGATATTTGCGCTGATTCATATATGTCAAAGGTATTTTCAAAAAAGGAAGGCCCTATAGCAGTAGCATTAGCATTATTGGGATTTTCTTCATCCAAGGCTTTTATATTAATTGAATCTGGATTGATGCCATACATTTTTGCATCATGTACTACTTTTTTATATAATTCAGGGTCAACATTGGCAAGACTATGATCTTTATTTGGATTGGGTTGTTTGAAATATGTATTAAGACAATATTCTTTATATTTTTGCATTTGTGCTAAACATTCATCCCATAAAAGATCTGGCACATTGAGTTTTTCTTTTATATCATTGAGGCATTTATTTTCTTCTTTGCGCAACAAATTTTCGATATCTTCAAGGCTTTTGCACGCTTGTAAATCTGATTTCATATTTTTTCGTGCCGATGCAGCAATATAAGTGTAGGGGTTGTGTCGAAATAACCTATCAAAAAAGCCACTATAAGATTGATTAGATATGTCTAAACAAGTAATAAAAAGGATATACTGTATATAGTTCTTCATAGTTATTGTATTATTTTTTTTAAATAATAAAAATTTTTAATATTTAAAAAATCTTTTTTAAGCAAATTACTATATAAATATACCACTTTATACATTGTTATCAATTAGAGATATAAGTTGAGAAAATAGTATAAAATGACTTTTGGACATATTAAAAAAGGACATGGCCCTTGTTTGCAAACAGGGGGTCATATTATGAATCAATTTTTTACTTATTTCTATAAATTTTTATATATAATTCAAAGGGAAAGTATTTGACTTATATGATTGATTAACATTAGTTCTTTCTTTTTCTATTTGGGCAAGTATTTCTTCTTCTTCGTCCAAATACTTAAATTCATAGCTCAATTCATTGTATGGTCGTATTTCTTGTCCAAAGGAGTCAGTTGTCTTTTTGCCATTCAACTGTACTAGTTTACGTGCATAATAATCATTAAGTGCGAGCAATCTTTTATCATGTGCCTCATTTAATTCTTTTATAGAATTTTGGTGTTGCCTTATTTTGAATGGATCATTTGGTGCTTGAGGTATAAGAGGTGCATAGGAACGATCCAGTCTATAGCGCGCAGATTGATATTCATTAAAAATAGTAGCGCGTTGTTGTTCATATGGTGATAATGTAGATTTGCTTATAGAAGATTCACCATCAATACTTGAGGCATTACTTATTGTATCTAATTGGTTATTTTGTATAGCATTTCCAATTATAAATGGTGCAATAGTATTTAATACCTTATTTTGTTTATGCTCAGGCATTTGCATTTTTAATGGGACAATTTTGTCCGTTATGGATTGTTCATTATTGAATGTCACTGTTCTTATTAGACCTGTCTTTTTTTGCTCAATTGGTTCAGGCAATTCCTTGAGTAATTCATGTTTTACAAAGATTAATGAAGCTAATCTTTCTTCCCATATAGGAATCAAATCATTCTTAACTTTTACAGAACCTTCATTTTTATTAGTTTTTACATCAAGTTTCATTTCATTTAAATGCGATGAAACAAGATCAAGCTCTTTTTCTATTTCCTGTATCTGTTCTCTTGGTTTTCCTTTTTCTTTCCATATCCTTAAAAGTCTTCTGTTTGATTTATCTTGAGAAGTTCTTTTCTGTCTTTTTTCTTCCATTCCCTGTATATATGGAATAGCTAACAATAAATAGAATTGCAAATAGCGTAATGACACGAGATGTCCTTTGTTATTATATATTTTAAAATTTTTAAAAAACTTAACTATTTATAAATATATAAGAAAATAATTTTAAATCAATGATTGTAACTATTAATTTTTTTTAAGTTATTATAATAGTCTACTTGTTCAATTAATATAGCCAATGGAAGCGGTTGATTGATAATGCCTACATTGATGCCGATTTTGATTTACTTAATGTAATATAAGCTTTAGTGAAGCCTGGGAGGTATGGAGGTGCCAGAACACTTCATTTCCAGAAAAAACCCTCTGCAATTATTACTAATACGTTCTTGTTTATAAAATATATTGCAAAATTGTATTATTTGTAGGTATGCTCATTGACGACTTATCTCATCAAGGAGATATACCTATGAAAGTGCTTGGTACTATATATATATATTGTATAGCATTGCTTTGCTATTGTGCAGTAGGCTTATATGCCCAACAACCGGGTGCATTTGATGCATTGAGTAAAAAAATTAGCACTATACCATTAACCCCTCAATCATTTTCTGCATTGCAGCAAGAAGCATCAGCAATTATTCCAAAACTTCCTGATCAATGTAGAAGAGAAATTACTCTGGCAATAGATGAAGACAAAGCGCGTATTACATTTCAGGAAAAACGAAAAGCAGATCCTATTCATAAATTTGCAGTCGTGCAGGCATTAAGAAATAAGGATCCAAAAAAGGCAAATGAAATAGCACAAGAAGTATGGGGTGAAGGTGCGCGTGCACTCGTTGCAGCCAGAAAGGAAGTACAGGAACCTTTTGTATTAGTAGAACCAGTATCTACCGTACCTGAAGAAACAGTATTAGAGAAAAAAATACTAGAACATCCTCCTTTGCCTAAACTTCCACCTTTTGAATATGTTGAAGAAGTTAAGGAAGAGCCAAAGTATCAGCCATTACCTTCTGGTGTACAAATTGAAAAAGTCGAAGAAGAAGAAGAACCTACGTATGGTGTAGTTACAGGTGCATACGCTGGTGGCCGGCCAATTACTTATAAAGAATTACCAGCACTAGAATGGAAAAAACCAGAAGCAGCTCCTCGTGGCATGCATGGTCCACGGCCAACAAAACAACCTCCGATTATCATACCACGACAACCTAAAGCAGAAAAAAAAGAAGAAGAAATATATAAACAAATTATGCAAGAATTACAAACGGTGCTTGATAAAGAATATAGATCTGAAGAATATGGTAAGTTTCTGGCTAGCAAAGTTGGATGGTTTTTTGGTAATCCCATGCCGCCACTTTCTATTAAAACGTTACATATACATATAAGCAAGGCAATGGAAGAATTTAAAACCGCAGAATTACTAAAACCCCTACTGAACTTATTAGTTACTGATATTTCTATACTAGCAGGCCAATTTATTGGTTATAAAGGTAAAATACCCACAAAGATTTTATATAATGACGATGTACAAATCAAATTGAATAAGATTATCTCATTTGTTTTGGCATCATTTGATGCATTTTTATTTGCAGCATACCAACAACAAGAAACGAGTCTTCTTGGTGGTATTTTTGGTGAATCTGCAAAAGAAAAGAAAGTACGTATTGAACGTATTGCTGATATATTGAAGCCTTTACTATTACATGGTATTGATACGGTACAAATAAAATTAGCATCTGCATTATTGCCTCAAGGTATAGCGCAATTGGGTGAGAGTATATTTGATGTTGCTGCATATACTGACATATATATAACAAGTAATGGCGGAAAGCATTATAGCTATGCAAGAACAAAAAATCCTATGATAAATGCTCTGCATTATAAAGATTATACACAATTAATAAGTGATCTATATACCTCATTGGGAGTAGAAGTAGAACAACCAAGGCATAGTCCAGAAGAAGAAGCAGAAATCAATCAAGCGCGTCTTGCATTGCAGGAAACGATAGTAGGTATAGAGAAAAAATTAAGTAACAGTCAGAATATACAAAAAACCAAAGAAAATATAACAGGGTATCCGGAGTTAATACCATATCTTGACCGTATATGGAATAATAGAGATATGTTAGAAGATAAGGAAGCATTAACTGCTGATGATGAACTATTACTGCAAAAAGGTATGCAAATTCTCAATCTTGAACCGAGTTTCCTTGATTATATGCAAGAAAAATATTATGGTGCAGCACCATTGCAAAAAGAAATCAATAATTTAGTAATGATGAACCCAAAAGAAATAACAGACACAAAAGCATACATCAAACAAATAGAAGACTTGCATCAGCAATTGGTTGATGCATATGGATCAGCACTATATGATGTATTTATGCCAGATTATAATGAATATGTTAATCGCACCACCAAACCATATGAACGCCTGCAATTAAAAGAGTTAGTAGCAAATTTAGAAGAACGTGCTAGCACCTACCAATCACCACCATGGGCAGATACCAAAACATTATCTGAGGATGATCCAAAACGGCAAGAGCGTACGCGTTCTGCTAAAGTTCAACTACATAGGTTATTAGAATTAAAGCAAAATATTGGTAATACCTGGAGTGATTATGATCAAGAATTATATAAGCAAGCATTGCGCTATATAGCTATGGTTCTTGACTCAGATACATTGGATGCTTTTATAAAAAATTTTAATGCCGCAAATAGTATTATCAACGATATTATTGATATCAGAGATACATGGAAAGTTGGTTCAGCTATCCGTACTGAGGAACAGTTACGGAATTATATTGAAAGAATAAAAACTTACACAAATATATTAGATACACTCAAGAAAGATATAGATGCGCTTGGTTTTTCTATGCTCTTAACTGGTGAGGCATATCAAAGTTTACATGCTATCTTGGCCGAATACGGTGCCTTATATACACAAGAATTACTGCGTAGAATACCTCCAGCAGAAGCCCCAAAAATGCAGCAAAAAGTAGAAGAAGAAACAAAGAAAGGGCCTCAGCCAGAAGAACCAGAAAAGGTTACCAAAGAAAAACCTGAACCTGAAGTTAAACCAGCAGCACCAGAACCAGTAAAACCTAAAATTGCACCAATACCAAGCAAGTTTGTTCAGGTAAAAAAAGAAGAAGAACAGGTAACCAAAAAAATAGTGAGAGAAGAAGAATTATTGCAAAAACAGATTGCAAAATCAGAAGAAATTAAAAAAACACCCCAAGATGTAGCGCATGATCGTATTATGCGCATATGGAGTGATGTCAAAAGAACACCGCGGATGACAGAGGAGCTTGCAGAATCATTCTCAAAAGAATTAGGTGATATTGCAGAATCAGGTGATGTTGCAGATAAAGATGATATTAGTATATCAGAAGTACTTAAGCTGATTGTGCAAAAACGTGCACAAACCAAGGGACAAGAAGAACAAGAATTATTTGAAGAAGCCAAAAGAAAGCTATCGCCATTAATAAAAACGGTTCAGGAATATACACGACTTGTTTCTGAATCTATACCCAAAAAACCGGGAGAGTATGTGCTTTCTATGTGTTGTTTAGAAACATTACAAAGGATACTTACTGAATATACCGAAGCCAAAAAAACGGTGCGTGCTGATTTATTTGAACCACTTGATACACAAATACATGATGTATTTAAGAGATATGGAGAAGCATTAGTATTATCATTACTTGATATTCCGATTAAAGAAAATATTACCATACGCACTTTGCATCAGTATGCATATGATGAGCCTTCCAATATAGATATATGGGGAAAAGTACCTACTATTATTATGAATAGTGATATTGGACAGCAGGTACATACAACATTAACGCTTATTGCACAAGCTGGTATTACATTTGAATTAGAAAATCTTGACTATGCGCTTGCTTATGTATGTGCGTCATTTGATGGATTTGTCAGAGTACTGTATCTGGGTGATCACATGACTGGTTTTCATGATATGGACAGTTATTTAAATCTTATTAGCCAAGCAAAAGAAGTTTTTACCTATATTGATAGATTCAGAGAGACCTATGATACCTGGTTCTCAGAAGATACCAAAGAAGGATATGATGAGTCTGATTTTGATATTACTGCAATAGTACCAGGACTTGCAAAAAAAACTGAGGGACAAGAAGGTTCTGAATCTGCGTATATATATGCACTGGATGCAGATGAAGAAGTAACCTTTGGTACTATAAAAGTTCCAGTCAAAAATGCCATAACGCCACTACATAAAAAAGATTATACAGAAATACTGCAAGATTGGCATAATCAAGTGCAAGCGCGTGAGCGTTTGGATAAGCTAAAAAAAGTTAATCTATCTACCTTGGGTTCAAAAGATATTCAAGATCAGTTAAAAGAACTTGAAGATATTGAAGAGCTCGTGAATTCTACTGAATATGCTGATTATGTAAAAGCATTGCAAAATCAACAAGAGGCACTTTTGGATGCAACTAAACAAATCGATGCTATATTTGCGGCATTTGCGCAAAAGATAGAACAAGCTACTGATATACTTGGAAAAAATAATTCTATTACTGCTATTGATTTTGATGGTCCATATAAACAAGTAACTGCTTTACTTGCAACATATCCGTCATTGTCTACGGCATACAATATAGATACTCGTATGGTTATTCCGCTGCAGGTATATCTGACTGCATGTGTGAAGCAACTCATGCAAGCAAGTAACGTACAAACTATACATAGCAAAGTATATGAAGGTGCAGCTGATTGTATACCAGCCATACAAAAAACCATGCAATCTATTAAAAATGAACATCTTATGAGCATGCTTGAGCAATTATCTGCAAACAAAAAATTAGAAATTGAAGATCAAGCAAGTTTGAATTTGCAAGTAGCGATTATACATAGTTTTTGCTATATACTTGCTGCTCATGATGCACTGGAAGCTGCTATATCAGATACCTATAATAAGCCTGATGCATTGGGGAAATGGTCAGAAGGCATACTCAATAGGCCATTTACCTGGGATGATGTGCGCCTGAGTACCGTGGCTGTAGAAGCAATAAATACGGTGTCGGAGGCATTGTATACATTACGTACTGCATATTTTGATAATTATATAAAAAACATATTTACCCAAAATGAGCCGCAAAAAAACATTAGAGATATGTATGAAGCAGATAAATTGAATATTACTGTATATGCGCCAGATTTATTAGTAGATGGTGCTGAATATATATATGCACGAAAATCAAAAATATTGCCTATCTCAGAAAAAAAAGATGAGGTACAACCAACAAATCCAATTACGGCATTGCATACGCGCTTTGGCGGCGAAAAACTTTCAGATTGGTCTGCGCTTGTACTGTGGAAAGATTATATAACCAGAACATATCAAAATAATTTTAATATAGCAGTAATACAACGGCAACAAGATGAAATATTAAATAGACTCGGTGATATATTACATATGCCGGTTGATGATCAGGCATTTGAAAATATGCATAAAGCAATTGTAGATAAAACAATTGCATTGGAATTATTGTTTGGTTCAGACAAATACAAACAAGCAGAAGGTCATGCACAATTGAAAAAATTTATTACGGCATTATCTGCATTGTTGCTTAATAAAAATGGTCTGCTATTACTAGAATTGGCAAAAGTTGCAGATATTAAGCAAATAAATGAAAAAATTAAAGAAGGATGCGCAACTATATTTGCACTCATATGTGCAACCTTTGATGCCTTTATATTCTGGGCATACAATATGATAGGCAATTCATCAAGTCTAGTATCTATGGACACAGAGTTTGCCACTATTGCGCGCCCTATTGCAACATTAATAGACGACTTTTGGCATACCTATTATGCCTACTTGCCTGAGCACGTACAAAATGAATATCCAGCAAAAACATTTGCTGTTGGTCAGCAAACAGGTGCAATGCGTGATTTTGCATATCGGTATAATGTATCAAAACCAGCAGCATTAACTATGAAACCAGAACCGGTTACGGTGACTATTAAAGGTATCTCATTCAATGTATTTATTGATGATCACCATGCAAAAGAATATGATACTATAATTACTGATTGGACAAATGCACTGAAAAGAGCAACTGAATTACCAGGAGTATTGGGTAAAGCGGCCATAACCGGTGTAAAACCACTAATTCCATTTGGTAAACCTACAAAAACACCATCAACTGCAGTATCTAAAAAGCCAAAAGTTCCAGAACAGAAGCCTGTTTCAGAAGAAATTCCTTCTTTGATTGAGCCTTCAGAAAGTGCAGAAATTGCTATTCCATCTATAATATTACCTACCTCTGGAAAGAAAAAAGAGCCAGAAGTAAAAGCAACAGAGGAATAATAATTTATAAATCAAATATCTTGTTTTAAACTATTTTTTGGACTTTGTATATTAATATTGTTGCAATTAGAAAATCGCATTTGATATGATCAAAATAGCCTTATTATAGGTAACTTTATATTTATATAGATACAAAGGTAGGGGAGAGGTTTATGAATATTCGTGTAGTTGCCATAGGAATGAGTATAGTATTAATGCCATCATGGGGACTTGCAATAACCCAAGCCCAATATGGTGCCATTAATGGTCTTATTGCGCGTATTAAAAATCCAAAGCACACGCAAGCTGTCAAACCAGAAAATATATTTAATGAAATTAAAAAATTAAAATTAACCCCTGCTGATAGACAAAAAATTAAAGAAGTTAGAGAACTTGACAAAATTGCTGTAGAAACATTGAAAGCCGCAGGCTATGTTGATGAAAATAAAAACGCAATAACCAGCGTGATTCAAATGGTTGCAAATGATGAGCAACCAATGAAAGCTGGTGCACCTGCACCTACGCCAGCGCCAGTACCGACTCCGACTACAGGAATAGTAACTGGAGGACAATTAAGTGGGCAGTCAGTACCAACGCCAGTTGATCCACAGGCAATTGCAGCTATTAAAAAAAGAATTGATACATTATCTGCAAATATAAATAATATGTCTGCAGATGAATCACGTAAAGAGTGGACCAGTATATCTATTGCAGAAGATAAAAATAAAAAGATTATAGTAACTGCTTTAGAAGGTACATATAAAAATAAATTTCTGAATTTGGAAAGTATCATTATTGATAAAGAAAGTGAAGAAGAAGAAAAAGCAAAGAAACAGATTCCAGCCCAAGAACAACCAGTAACTAAGGGTGTACGAATATCTGAAATAGATCAAAAAATTGCAGCATTATATCAAAAGTTTATGGACAATAAGTTATCATATGATGCATTAGTCAAAGGGCTTGATGACATTAAAAATATATTTGACAAGCAGAATATTAAACCTTCCTCAAAAAATGAATATCTTGCTAACACACTAGATCAAATACGCGGTATTATAAAGGAGGCTCGTAATATACTTGTCCAATATAAAATCAAATCGCCTAATTTTGACAGCGCAGTTGATGCATTGAATGAAAGAGTTGGGAGTTTAGATGAACCGATAAGAACCGCCTTGGGTCATATGAAAGACTATACGGATCTCAAGGTACAAATGTCAAAAATGTACACTGGACAACAACCAACAGCTCAACCAACAACGGTCAAAGTAAGTGATATAGATAAGGCTATAGAGGCATTATATAAGAGATTCTTGGCTCAAGATATATCATTTGCAGATTTTGATAAAGAACTTGCTACTATTTATGATTTAGGCGTAAATACAGCAAATACAATAAATCAAGAGCATTATGGTCAGCTGAATAGAGCGTATGGAATTGTACACATGATGCAATTAGGATATGAAGAAATCAGTACATCTCAGAAAGAAGATCGTACAAAAGTTATAGACAGCGTTCTGGATACTACCGATCAAGGGTTAGATTCTCTTTCAAAAGGTAATAAACAAGCAGCAGAAGCATTAATAAAGAAGACTGAATATAAAAAAGCACGTCAAGCTCTTGTAGACTTAAGAAACCAAGCACAAAAGCAGCCTGCTCAGCCAACAGTAACTAAAGGTGCAGTAACCACTGGGTTAGATCAAAGAATTGAAGCATTATATCAAAAGTTTATGAGTAGTACTTTGTCATATGATGAATTAAACAAAGAGCTTGGTGATATGAATCGCATGCAAGATAAACAATCTAGTGCAGAGAATCACAAGCGTAGATTGATGTTACACCAGATACTTCAGATTATAAATGATGGTAATACTATAGTTGAAAAATATAAAACCAAATCGCCTGCATTTGATAAGGAATTAAAAGAATTTACTGCAAGAATTAATAAGCTAGATGGACCGGTACAAACAGCTTTGAATCGTATGAAAGATTATCTAGATATTATGAACGAGATTGTTAAAATATCTATACCCGCTCAACCAGTAACGCAGCCAACCAAACCACTGGTTTTATTTGAAGGAATGACTAGCAAGCAAGCAGAAGAGGTAGTTAGAAATGTATATGCTGTGTATCAACAATATGAAAAGAATCCTACAGAAGAATCAAAACAATCTTTCCTAAAAGTAATTGGCCAATCCGGCATAATAGAAAATATGTATAACAAAAAAGGTTTATTAAATGATAAGAAAAAGCTTATTTTTGACGATATGATTTCAAATGTTAAAGATAGTATGGCAGTGCCAATGTATAATGCATATATTTATATGCCAAAACCTGCAGCCCAACCGACAATACAGCCAACCAAAAAAGAAGAACTAAGTGCATCTAATATTGCCAGACTTCAAAGTTTATATAATAACTTTATTCAAGGTAACGTGAGAACCTATAAAGAATTAAAAGGAGGGCTAGAAGATATAGAGAAGGCCCCTAAAATAGAAAGTATTGCCGGTGATAACCAGAAAAAAATTGAGGCATTGCAACGTGTAAGCAATATATTTAAAGATGAGTTGACTAAGATTGATGAGGCTTGGAATAAGGATCCAAAAGATATAAAAACTGTTGAAGAGCAAATTAATTTTTTCTATCAAGGTACCAATAATTTAAAATTATTTGATAAAAAGGTATTTGATCAATTTGAACAAATGGGTGAATATCAAAAAGGATTGACATTTGTACAAAATATAGAAAAAGAATTGGAAGCTGCAGAACTAGCTAAACAGCAAAAAGCTAAGCCAGCAGTAACAGGACAGCCTGCTGCTCAACCAGTTACTCTAGAAAAAGATCCATATGCTGTTTGGCAAGGTATGTCTAAAACAGAAGCACAAAAAAATATTGATAATTTATATAATAAGATTTATTTACCTTATGTCAGTGCAGCAGAAAAGCCAAAAGACAAGAAAGAAGAATTAAAACGTACATTTTTAGATACCTTTGCTCATTCAGGCATTTTAGACATATATAAGAAAATCCACAAAATGGTAGATGGCCAGGCACAGATGCGAATGCAAGCTATGAAAAATAGATATGATAATCTAACTCAAGTACCGGAGTTATTTGAACCTTCAAAGGAAAAACCAACAGTAATTCCTCCGGCAAAACCTGCTGAACCTGCAAAAGGCCCTGCTGCTCAACCGGTTATTTCAGAAAAAGGTAAAGCAGAGAATGTGTATGCAGTATGGGATGGTATTAGTGTTAAACAAGCAGAGGAAAATATTGGTAACATATACGTAGATGTATATCAAGTTTATCTTGATGCTCCAAAAGAAAAAAGAGAAGGTTTGAAAAATAATTTTATAAATATATTTGAAAAATCAAATATTAAAGATTTATTAAACAATAAATTGAAAACAGATAAAGGGAAAAATCTGGGAGATGTTATTAATCAAGCAGTATGGAATCAAGTAAAAGAAATGCAAGATACCTATGATTCTTTAACAAAAGCAGAACAGCCTAGTGCAAAACCTGCTGAACCTGCAAAAGGCCCTGAACCAAAACCAGAAGTAGTTGCAAAAGGATATGAAGCTCCTGCGCCAAAAGGACCAACCTTAACTGATATTGAATATAAAATCATGAGTGATAAAGCCTCTACTGCTCTTGAAAAATTGTTATCTGTACAGGCAGGTATAACAATAGATGCTTCTACTATAGATGCGCAGATTAAACGTGCTTTTGAAAGAAAAAGTGTATCTGATAGGGATAAACCAACAATAGATAGTCTTTATAATATAATAAAAAATAGAAAATCTACTGTAAATGATTTAAAAGTGCTTGAACCAGATTGGCGTACTATCAAAGATGTACTTGATTATATAGATACTGCAATAAGAAACAGTAGTCATACACCAGAAAATATTGATGCATTTTATGGTGCATTAGATCGGCAAAAAAACTTATATCATACAGATATAGATTCAAAAATTAAACCTTCATTTAAAAATTATTTAATGAATTTATATCAGGATTTAACAAATTTAGTAGCTTTAGCTCTGGGTTTTGCATCAGAAACTGAACTTTATCAATCATGGGTACAAAATGTTAATATTGGAATAGAAGCTGATTTTATAGATAAAAAAGTTGATGAAGCTATATATAGAGATGTTATACAGGCGCGATTAGAATTGGCATTGATATGGCGCGATATTAAAGCAGATCAAGTTAAAGAGGGAGCCAATATAGATGCATTATTGAAAGGTTATGAAACTACTTTAAAAGACTTAGGCTATTTTTCTGGAGCAGACGAGCAATCTATTAGACGTATACAACAAGCACTTGCGCAAAAAATGCCTGTTACTTCTACTACAGTAATGCCAAGTACAACAACGGTATCAGCAACACCTGAAGTAAAAACTCCTCCTACTTTGCCAACAGGTCCAGCAACTACAATAACTTCAATTACAAAGACTACACCAAAAGAGAAAGCATCTGAAATTATTGAAGCTGTATACCAAAAATATAGAAACATTCTTAAAAGTGAACCGGAAAATCAAGAAAAAAATGAAAAAGACTTTATGCGAAGTTTCAAGCAAGCAAATCTTGTATCCCATAAAGTAGGTGATATTAAAGACTTGAAGTTCACTGATGAAAATGCTATAGACTTGATGCGAGATGAATACAAGCGTTTACTCAAGAAATTTCCTGAAATAGAAACTGAAGGATTATATCCATCAACAGAAACAATGAAACAAGTTGACTATGTAGTTCAAGGCATGAAAGCAGTTGATGCCGGTGCCATTATTACTAATGTATATAACAAGTATTTAAAATATAGGGATCAAAAAACTGACGATAATGCCAATACATTTATCAAAGCATATGAAAACGCAAATCTTTCGGCTTTGACTGGCGATAAGCCAATATCTACAACAGGAAAATTAACATCTAAAAATATAGATAACTTAAATGAAATGCAAAAAACCTATCAAAATTTAAAAAAATCACAAACGTCTGCAGAATTATAAAAACTTTTAATTAGTGATGATAAAGTCCCGCAATATGCGGGGCTTTTTGTATTTATATATTCCTATTTATTCATTCCTATTATTTATACAAAACCATTGCAAATTGAATATAATTATTGGTATGCTCAGTATGAGGTATACAGTATTTTATAGAATAAAAGGAGGAATATCATGAAATTACATATACATATAGGCGCGATTTTGTGCGTATTTTCGGCTATTGCCTATGGCTGCCGTATTGAGCTTGTCAATGATACAAATATTAATATTGTATTGGAAGATCAAAAACCGGGTGAACTATTTACTATTGAGCCGGGACAATCACAGGTAGTAGGTTCAAAACATAGACGACCTACCATGATTATTTCTATGCAAGTAGATAAATATCCAGGTGCAGGATACAAAAAACAATTTACCGTCAAACAGATTGCCTGTGAAGTTGGCGCAAAAGAAGAACCAATACAATTGCGTATGACTGATATTATGCAAGGTACATTTGATGAAAAATTATTTGAACGTACTGAAATGGCAAATGTGCACAAAAAATTAAAAGCAAGCAACCCATCACACCGCCATCATGGCTGAGGAGTTTGTGCCAAAGTAAACTAATAAGGAAACAGTAATGCGAAGCGTCTATATACAGAGTATATGTATAATAATGTGTATGTATGTTTCAGTTATGTATCCTATTACGGCACGCATGGCAGGTGAAATTAATGGATTAATAGCAAAAATAAAATCCGGTCGCATATCAGAGCAAGAGGCTCGTATGCAAGCACAAAAGTTTGCAAAAAAAGTACCAACAAGTCAGGGCCTTATAATAGAATTGCAAACCGTGGCACAGCAAAAAGGTATTGCTGATATTTTAAATCCTGAGGCAATATCTACATCAGAAGCAAAAACCGTGGCTCCTGCATCACCAGTAATTGCGCAACCAATGCCCACTGCACCACAACCAATACATGCAGAACCTGTACAAATTCCAAAGACTATAGAACCAGAATCCAAACAGGAACCAAAACAAGCAATAAAACCAGCTGAAGTAAAAGGTATAGAACAAAAACCAAAGCCCATGCTGGTACCTTCTGCCATACCAACAAAAAAAGAACAACCAGAGGTACCAACAGCGCAAGTAAAGAAACCACAAGAAGAAGAACCCTCTATACAAAAAACAGCGCATGTATCAGCAACTGAGATACAAAAAATTATACAAGGCATTGATGATCTGTATGCCAAAATATGGGATTTTATGCCTGATCAGCTAGAAACAGCGTTTAATAATCTATTTAAGCCTGAAATTTTGGTAGTAGACTTTTCAGACTATTTACCGCCCGCATCATTGAAGCATCTATGGTTTATTATCAATCATATAGAGGATAGCAAGGAATATGTCAAAACTATTGAAGATCTGCACTTTATAGCTCGCGGTTTATTTAAAGAATACAACCACACCATGGGATTTGGTGAGGGGATACGGTATATCGATGCACTTACTAATATAATTAATGAAATAACCTACAGCAATACAATGGGCATACCAAGTACCAGCAAAC
This sequence comes from Candidatus Babeliales bacterium, assembly GCA_035940365.1. GTDB lineage: Bacteria > Babelota > Babeliae > Babelales > Vermiphilaceae > DASZEX01. The sequence continues at coordinate 23,682 of DASZEX010000050.1, forward strand.
TAGCTGGGCGAACACAAGAAATTATTGATGACATTGAACGCTATATCAAAACTATTGAAGAATATGCAATTCAGGCAGAAGAAATTATTCCCCTAGATATACCATCTGATGTTGGTTTGACCAAAGCAAGAGAAACGCTCAATATGCTATATACCAAAAATCAATATATGCAGTATGAACCAAAAGCTTTGGAAGATGCAGTTATCCAGCTGACCTTATATGCAAAACAACTCAAACCTGAGGAACAAAAGAAAATTAATACTATTGATTTGTTTTATATTGCATTACATGAAGCGGATACTACATTAACGCGTATTGAGCAAAAGATACAAACTATTGATTTGCAATCAATACGGAACTTATTTGCTTCTGGTTTTGTGGATGAAGGTCTTGCTGCTGTTAATAAAAAGGCAGCATATATTGATAAATTACAAAAAAAGTTATCTGTAATAGTGAGTAATGCTAATCTGAAAGTAAACAAATATATTATGGTGCATGCTGGTATTATACAAGAACAACTAGAAAAAAAAGACACTGCTCTTATTCAGTTAGTGCAAGGTACTATAGAACGTGATATCAAGCATACTGATGCTTTTATTACACAAGCACAAAAAATGCCTGCACAGGTTGATCGTGCAGCAATTTTGCAACAAATAACCGAGGCTATAGAAGAGGAAGAAATAATAGATAGATTATTTACTGAACCACAAGCAAAAGCCAACAAAGAGATAATTCAAAAAGAAGAAGCATTATTGTTTGATATTGCAAAACAACAAAGTATGCAAAAGGTTGGTAAGCCAATTACACTTCAATCATTTATGGATCAGGCTAAACGTATAGATGTACAAGCAAAAAAACCAGCAAAAAATATAAAAACGACCCAAGCAAGTTATGCCAAGACTATTGATGATTTATACAAAATACATACTCAAATGAAAACAGAAGATTTGAAAGTTGCATTTGATAAACTAAATACATTATTTAAAAATGTACTGGTACCACCAGGCTCAGAGCAAAAATATGATTCCATACAAGAAGCTATTACTATAGGCAATACACTCAAGACTATTGGTGTTCAAGTAAAAACATTGAGTCAGCAAAGTAAACAGATTACCAAAGCGTCAGATGCATCACGTATTATTGCAACAGCATATGACCTGAAAAATGAAATAGCAAAATTACAAATAAAGGCCTATATCGCTGATGAAACTGTAATTGGTACCTTGATAAAATTATTACATAAAGCAATTGATGAAATACTTGAAACTACCTCAGGATGGACAGCTATTGAACAAAAAAAACTGCAAACTGTAGTAGTAACTACTGATGATACAAAAGAACAGCGCAAAAAGCGCTATGATGCATTTGTTGCAGGTATTAATGATCTCTATAAGGAATATTTGTATCTAAAACCGGCTGAAATACGTAAACGGTATGATCAGCTACACGCGGCATTAACGAGTGCATTGTTTCCTGCATCAACAAAATTAACCCCTGGTCAAGAAAGTATACAAAAAGAAGAAAAACAAGCTATACAAAAAGCCGAGATAGCAGTAGAACAAAAAATTAAAGATATCTTTAGAGTAGAAGCCTTGGGTCTTATTGTGGCAGATCTTGTAGTACAAGCCAAACACGCTGTAGATAAAGTGAAAACCATACAAAATACCATAGGAGCATCTGAGCATCGGCATCTTTTGCGTTCTATACAAAAACAAGCACAGGAAATAAATATAGCAGGCTATCCTGCAGATAGTGATATAGCACAACAGATTGCCACTATTAATAGTACCATTGAGCAAGCGTTATCTGAATTAGAAACAAAATTTATGTCAAAGATTATGCCTATACCATCACAACCAAGCGGACAGACCGGGCCTATACAGATAACGCAAGCTCAGGTAGAAGAGCAAAGTAAAAAACTTAAGCCAATATCAATACCAGAAAAATCAAAAGTACCAGAAAAGGTTAGCGCACAGATATTGCAAACAGGAAAAGTAGGATTGCGTCACAATGTGCGCGCACAGGAAATGGAGAAACTCATACAAGAGCTGTTTGCTATAGATACACAAACAGGTCAGCCTATGTATTTGGGATTAGATCGTGATGTGCTGGAAGAACATCTTTCAATACTGGAAAAAAAATTTAGTGATGTATCAATAGATACACTTTCAGAGACCAGCAAAGCACAATTAAAAACAATGAAAGAATATATACAAAGTAAAAAAGCGCCGACCAAAAGTATGCCAACAATACGGCCATTGGAAACTATTGTAGCTCAATTATTTGCGCTCCATGCCACGATTATGCCTATAAAACGTATTTTAAGTACCGATTATAATGCATATGATACAGAATTTAAAATGCTCAATAAGGAGCTGGAGGCATATACACAACCCCAATTGGATATGGTATTAAAAACGCGTGAACAAAAACGTGAATTTGAAACTATACGTGCAGAAATAGAATCAAAATTGGATTGGTTTGTAGAAAAAGATAAAATTGATTATGGCACCACGGCACAAGCAAAATCTATACCTAATGATACTATTTATAGCCATTTGGATAGTATACAACGCAATCTTCAAAAAAGAGTTTCCACTCAGATTTTACGCAACAATATACAACAGTATTTTTCTGAAATTGATACCAAATATATAAATCCTTCAGATTATGCACCATTTGTACAGTGGGATTCAAGCAAGAAAGATGCATTAAAAGATATACTTTATGAGACGATTCGGGCATTAATAGCTACTGATTTAATAACGCAAAAACCAGTATCTGAACTTTCTTCAATAGCACAGGCAATACAATTTATTGACCATAACGCACGCACATATATAGAAGATTATATGATACAAAAGATATCGGTTCAGGCAATGCGAGATGCTATTGACTTGCAAGCAGAAGCGGCTTATCGATTGCCATTGGCTGAGGAATAGGTATGAAGATTCTGTATGGTATATTTTTATTTTTGTGTATACCTATGTTGGGTATAACGCAAAAAAAAGCAGCAGAAATTAACCAGCTTATTTCTGATATCAAAACCGGTAAAATAGATGAGCCAACAGCGCGCAAACGTGCAAAAATAGTAATAAAACATGTATCAAGCAATAGTCCACAATGGCAAGAATTACAAGAAATAGCACAGAAAGCAGGCATACCTAATATACTGCAAGATCAAACAATTATTTTATCTGAAAAAAGACAAACTATAAAACAACCTGAACTTGAAGAAATACCTATAATTGGTCAAGAAGCAGAAAAGAAAATGCAGAAACCAGTGATATATACACAGCAAGAACAGATAACTAACCAAGAAAAACTAAAAAGTCTCTATAATACTATCCATAGTATGCAGCCGGGAACTACCGAGCATATGAAAGCATGCCAACAGATAGCAGATATGAAAAAAGAAATAGAGAAAAAAATACAAACGTTGCATACACAAAAAACAAGTGTAGATACCCAGGAATTGACATTAATACTAGAATTATTAAAAGAAATTAATGCGCTGGTAGAATATGCAACTCTGGCATTATATAGTGCACTGAATACATTGGATGATGAAGCACATAGCCAATTTAGAACGATTCCTGAATGGCAAGAACTTAGTAGAAAAGCTTCATATATCTCAGACAGTTTGCGCCATTTAAGCAAAGATTACACAAAAGCAGAAGAGTTTATACAATTATGCCATGAAATGATTCTTATTATTCAAAAAAATATGCGCAGAATACAGGCGTCAAAAGAACAAAAATCTACATAACCTGACTATTCATCAGTACTACCATTTTTTTCTTGTATGAGCATTTGCTGTTCTGCAATTATAATTGATTGCAAATTAATAATACGTGCTGAAGTCAAGCATGAAGTGCAACACCTTCTAAATTCAGATTGAAAGGGACTTTAAATGAAGCGCTTACTGAGGCAGCTAAAAAAACCCCACGAAATCCTTTAAGGTAAAATGGATTGATAGCAATCCATTCATAAAAATTAAGAACAAGCGTATATCCATGTAATCTATTTTTGAGCAGAATTAATAATTTTAGCTATTTCTGGATGAACTTCCTCAATATATGTTAATGCTGATTCGTGATAATTATTTGTTGCATAAATATCAGCATTTGCATCTATGAGTGATTGAATAACAACTTTTAATGCGCTTAAATTCTCATTATGCATATTTTCTATTTGGAGTAAACGTTTTTTTCGCATGTTTCCTGCATGATTGCTTATTAACGTAATTAATGGTGTATTTTTTATCCACCAACCCGTAGTATTAGGGTTAATATTAAATGTTAATAAGAAAGGAATTAATGCAAAATCTAAAGCGTTTGCAGCTATATTAAGTGCATTACCTACATTGAGTTCATCAAGGTCACTAGAATAATGTATGTTTGCGTTCTTTTTTAATAATAATTCAATACATTTGGTTTTTGTTGCATAGCTATATGTTTTTGGATTTGCACCGACAACGGTTAATATTGGCGGAAATACGGTATTTATATTAATATTTGCCTTAGCATCCAGTAACAGAGATATACTTGTTTGATCGCATTTTTGACATGCTCTGGTTAATGGAGATACCACGCTTACTTGGTTTGCCCCCAATGAAATGCCGTCGCGCATATACAAGAAAAAATTCGAATTTAATTTATAGATATGATTAACGTTGATATAGGGATCTTGCAAAAGTGCTGCAATATTTTCATACTCATCATTTTCTATAGCATTTTCCAGTTGAGTATTAACGGCATGATAATGTTTAGCGCCAGCGGTAAATAGTTTTGGCTTGGAATGTTGATCATATTCTATGCCATCAAAATATTTTTTAGTAAGATAAAATCCATTTGTGATTGCATTCCATCTTTTATTTACACCTGCAACAGCTGAACAATCTTCTATATTATTCTTCCCTACATATTTCACAATATCTTCAATGCGTTCATCAGGTAACATCTCAATAGTAGTTTGCATACTAAAACATGCTGACTGACAGAGCAATAACAATAAAGGAACATTAATTTTTATTATATTAATAGAATGCATATAGTATCCTTAAAGTAAATTTTGAAATAAATTTATTTCTTAAATATGTCATTAAATACTTTCATTAATTAACACGTATATCCATGTAATCTATTTTTGAGCAGAATTAATAATTTCAGCTATTGCTGGATCAGATTCTTTGACATATGTTAGTGCTGATTTGTCAACAATATCTTCTGCATAAATATTAGCATTTGCATCTATAAGAGATTGAACAGCCACGCTTAATATGCCTAAATTCTCATCATGAATGTTTTCCATTCGGAGTAATTTTTTTCTGTGAATGATTCCTGCATGATTGCTTATTAATGTCAGCAATGGTGTATTGTTTATCCACCCGCTGGCATTATTAGGGTTAACATTAAATGTTAACAAGAAAGGAATTAATGCAAAATCTAAAGCATTTGCAGCTACATTAAGTATATTACCTGGCCCATATATATTAAGTTTATCAAAGTTTATACAACAATGTATATCTGCATTCTTTTTTAATAATAATTCAATACATTTTGTTTTGGTTGCATAGCTATATATTTTTGGGTTTGTGCCAACAACAGTTAATAGTGGTGGAAGTATTGTGTTTATATTAACATTTGCTTTGGCATCAAGTAACAAAGAAATGCTCTTTTGATCACATTTTTGGCATACTCTGGTTAATGGAGATACCGAAGGAACGACATATTCTTCCAATGAAAGATATCCACGTGAGTATAATGAAAAATTGGGATTATTTAACGTATAAATATGATTAACGTTGATATAGGGATCTTGCAAAAGTTCTGCAATGTTTTCATATTCATTATTTTCTATAGCTTTTTCCAGTTGAGTATTAACGGCATGATAATGTTTGGCGCCAGCAGTCAATAGTTCTGGCTCGCGATACCTATCATATTTTATAGCTTCACAATATTTTTTAGTAATATAAGGTCCATTTGTGATCGCGTTCCATGTTCTATTTATACACGCAAAAGCTGAGTAATTTTTTGTATTATCCTGTCCTGCATATTCTATAATAATTTCAATGCAGTCCTTAGGTATTTTAATAGTAGTTTGCATACTAAAACATGCTGACTGACAGAGCAATAACAATAAAGGAATATTAATTTTTATTATATTAATAGAATGCATATAGTATCCTTAAAGTAAATTTTGAAGTAAATTTATTTTCTTAATATGTCATTAAATACTGCGGTTGTCAATGTAAATTTTATATAAGAAATATAACGTAGGTATGTATTGAGTGATTTCTTGTATGTACTTATTTTTCTAAAATTGTTTATGCTTACAAATAAGAGGATGTAATTTTTTCAGGGAGTATGGTAATGAATTATTTTCAAATAGGTAGCCTTGCCACGATTCTTTCTACTATCACATATAGTGCTGCTATGGAGCAAAATGATCAATTTTTTCTTAATTCAACTATCGCGACCGCTTTAATAGGTGGTGTCAATAATTATTTACGAGACTATGTTTCGATACCTGGATATCGCACATCTCATCCAATTGTGTATGCATTACAACAGATGAATGATTTCATGGGAACAGAGGATTCAGAAGACCCAAGCCAGAAGGTATTGAAAATTGCTCGCCATGATACGGTAAAGAGATCGATCGCGCTTATATATGATGAATATCATCAAGATCCTACATACAAATCTGCGCTGGCTGATGCACTTGCATCAACAAACAAAGATGCAACATCTAAAGGTCAAGCTTGGAGTCGCGTAGGACGTACATCTTGTTTGTGCATAGGTAACTCAATCGCAGCACATTCTTCATATCGTTGTCCAACTTCATACAATACCGATTATCATGCTCATCTTCAGGAGATTCTGAGATTGAGTAATGATGCTGATCCAAAGGATGCAGGAGTATACATAGCAGGCCTTTATACATTGTTTGTAGCTATGCAAGAAAGACTTGCACTTATGAACGAATAGTTATCTTTGTACTTGCAATTACAAAAATTTTTCTTCTTTGCTCTATAATTTTGATGACTCCAATTGATAGTAGACTGCTTCTGCCATGTTTTATAGAGCTTCGAAGGTGTACGTTCTATTTCGTTTTGCAAGCTATTAAATATTCATATAAAGTACAGCTTAACTCATACGAAAATTCTTTGTCATGCGAAGTATGATAATGTTATTGGCCACAGCATTTTTTAAACTTTTTGCCTGATCCGCATGGACACATATCATTGCGGCCCACTTTTGGTTCAACCTCTCGCGGAATAATGGTTGATTGTGTGGGAGTTTCTGATTGCTGTGTAAGCGAAGATACAGAAAGATCATGACCTGAGCGCATATTAATATCGGCAAGTTCTTTTTCACGCCGTGCTTCTATTGCTCGCGCATTAATATGTTCAACGTTTATATGAAATACTGAGCCAACGACAACGCGTCTAATATGATCCATCATTTCTTTGAACATATCAAATGCTTCACGTTTATATTCAATTAATGGATTTTTTTGTCCCCAACCACGTAGGCCAATACCTTCTTTTAGATGATCAAGGTTGAGCATATGCTGCTTCCATGCCTCGTCGATAGTTTCGAGCAATAACCACTTTTCTGCTTGTTTTGCCATATCGGGAGCTTGCTTGCGAAATTCTTCATGTTTGATAAGTAATATATTGATAAGTCCTCGTTCTAACATGTCAACATTATTAAGATCTAATGATGATTTTTCAAAGTCCTCTATAGGCAAACTGGTTAAATGACTTACTATTTTATAAAGTTCCAGCAGTTGTGTTTTGCTGATAGCTCGGCTACCTTGTGTAATAGAAAAAAGTGTATCTTGTATAACATTAATAATCATATCGCGAATAAGTTCATAAATACGATTTTCGCCTTCAAGTGCATCACGGCGATAGATATAAATAACAACACGTTGTTGATTGAGTACATCATCATATTCAAGAAGATGTTTTCGAATTTCAAAATTATGTTTTTCTACTCGTTCTTGTGCATTTTCAATAGCTTTGGAAACAAAGCGTGATTCAATAATTTCATCTTCTTTCATTCCTAGCCAAAGCATTTGTTTTTTGAGTGTATCTTTGCCAAAAATACGAATGAGATCATCTTCCAATGACAAATAGAAGCGCGATTCTCCCGGATCGCCTTGCCTACCAGAACGACCACGCAATTGGTTATCAATACGGCGTGATTCATGACGCTCGGTACCAAGAATATAAAGCCCACCAGCAGCACGTGATTCTTCTGATAACTTAATATCAGTACCACGACCGGCCATATTAGTAGCTATAGTGACACGGCCTGCTTGACCAGCAAGTTCAATAATTTCTGCTTCGCGTTGATGCTGTTTTGCATTAAGTACTTCATGCCGTATACCATGAGAAGATAGAATGGCACTCAATAATTCTGAGGTTTCAATGGCAATAGTACCAATTAAAACAGGCTGTCCTTTTTGGTGACGTTGCCCAATATCTTCAACAATGGCTTTGTATTTTGCTTTTTTAGTTAAAAAAATCAAATCTGGTTTATCTTCGCGGATCATAGGCTTGTTAGTTGGAATAGAAACTACATCAAGCTTATAGATACTATAAAATTCTTCAGCCTCAGTCATGGCAGTACCTGTCATACCTGAAAGCTTTTCATACATCCGGAAGAAATTTTGCAAGGTGATAGAGGCAAGAGTTTGAGATTCATTTTCAATTTCCACGCCTTCTTTTGCTTCTAGTGCTTGGTGTAAACCATCTGAATAGCGCCTGCCTGCCAGTATGCGTCCAGTAAATTCATCAACAATATGTACGCCATCGTCAGTTACTACATAATCAACATCACGCCTAAATAATGCATGAGCACGCAATGCTTGATTTATATGATGGAGCAGTTTCATGTGGGCAACATCATATAAATTTTCAATACGAAAGAGAGCTTCTAACTTGTCTACACCAGAATCAGTTAACAGTACCGTCCGAGCTTTTTCATCAACTTCATAATCATCTTTTGCAGATAAACGGCGCACTGCTTGATCTGCATTAACATACAAAGAACTGCTTTGCTCGGTAGCGCCAGAAATAATAAGTGGGGTTCGTGCTTCATCAATTAAAATTGAGTCAACTTCATCAACAATGGCAAAATGAAGCGAGCGTTGTACATAATCTTCAAGCCTAAACTTCATATTATCACGCAAATAATCAAAGCCTAGCTCATTATTAGTTACATAGAGAATGTCTGCTTTATATGCAGCAACTCGATCACTGTCTCTCATAGAATGTTGTATACACGCTACAGATAAGCCTAATATTTCATAAATAGGACGCATCCATTCAGCATCCCGTTTTGCCAGATAGTCATTTACGGTAACTAAATGAGCGCCTTTACCAGTTAATGCATTCAAATATAAAGCCAATGTTGCTGTTAATGTTTTACCTTCCCCAGTTTTCATTTCGGCTATGTTGCCTTGATGCAATGCAATACCACCCATTAACTGCACGTCATAGTGACGTTGGCCAAGCGTTCTTTTTGCCGCTTCACGCACAACTGCAAATGCTTCAGGCAAAATATCATCAAGATGTTTGCCGCGAGCGACTTGCTCTTTGAATTCTTGTGTTTTGGCAGCTAGCTGTTCATTAGTATAATTGCTTATGGTAGGTTCAAATTCATTAATGCGCGAGACTATTGCGCGCAGGGCACGGATTTTTCGCTCATTTGCGGTGCCAAATATTGTAGAAATAAATCGTGTAATCATGCAAAGCCTTTAAATCTTCTATTCTAACATTTTTATTAGTTTACCATATTTAGTCAAGAATGTAATTCTCTTAACAAAAATGGTGCTTTATATATGTATTCTTCTTGAAGATGCCCATAAGGGGACTATTGCATTTCAAGAGCTTTTTCAATTGCATTAATAAACATGGGCGATAATGGCAAGGTATTAGAAGAGAACCAATCAGAAAAATGGCCATTTCTATCTATAATATATTTATGAAAATTCCATTTTGGTTTACCCCAAAAGCCAGCCTTTTTGCCTGCCCATATATAAAATGGGTGTGCATTTTTTCCTTTTACTATTTCTTTTTCAGTTACCAAAAAAGTTACGGGGTAATGTTCATGAATAAAACATGAAATTTCCTCACTACTGCCTGGTTCTTGTTTGCCAAAATCATTTGAAGGTACTGCAATAACTACCAGGCCATCTTTTTTATAACGCTGATATAATTCTTCAAGCTCTTTATATTGCGGTGTAAATTTGCAAAAAGAGGCGGTATTTACTATTAATAAAACTTTTCCTTTATAATCAGAAAGGTGCAGCGGTTTACCATCAATAGTAGTAAAAGAAAATGTATAGGCAGTTTGGTCTAAATCTTTTTTTCTGCGCGATTTGCCCTGCATAGTAGTAGATAAACCTATACCTAATATTATGCAAAAAGCTAAGATGCTTAATAGTCGTATGTTATTCATAGTTTCCTCCCTGGATTTCTATAAAAAATAGGATATATGAAAAAGATCTATTAGGCAATAGTTTAATTATTCTAATACATACTGTACTATATATTGCTTATTTATATTTCTGATATGGCATCTAATGCAGTATCAATTTCTAGTAGTTCTTGTATGATTTTTTTCTGCGATAGTAGTTTATCCCGTTTAATCTGCAAGGTGTCCACTACTTCTTTGTGTGCTTCATTGAGTTTGGCATATTCGGCAGTAGATTTAATAGGTGCTTCTGTATCTAAAAATTTTGTTTTTCGCGTAATTCCTAATGCTTTTTTGGTCTCAAGCTCTTGCTCTAGGTATGCTATTTTTTGGAGTAAGATATTCTTGGTTTCTTCAATACCAAATGCAATTGTGTAGCCTTTTGGGTCTTGTTTTATTCTTTTATTATACGTTTTGAGTTTACTGTGCAATAGCATAAGTTCTTTTTGCAGTAATTCAATATCATGTTCAATGGGATGGGAGCGATGTCTATAAAGCATTGTTGCTAATTTTTTTTCTACCTCATATAATGCGTTATCAGTGTATTGACCTTCTTGTATAATACAATCTTTCTTTTTAGTAGATTTTAGTCCGAGTTGGGAAAGTAGCTGATATTTCTTCTTGCGTAATTCTTTGCGCTCTAACTTTATAGTTTTACTTTGTTGTTTGGACAATTCTTTGCTATATACTAGGGATGTTGTAATTAATATTAATAGTATTATTTTTTTCATATCTTATACCTATCATACATAATGTACTTATAATAAAAAATAATGCACAACCTGTCGATTAGTTTTTTTAATTACTAGTCTTGTATTATATATTAAAAAATAATAATTGATTATTTATAATATTAAGTATACTATGTAATAGATGTTATTTTTTTTAAATTATTTTCAGAAAGGTATTTTATGTTACATTCTATAGCTTTAGCATTAGGGCTTGTCAATAACCAACCAGATATAGCACACCAGCATGCGGCACAAATCGCGAATCAAGCCCGAGAGCATCAAGCAAAAATACTTAAGGGTGCATATGATCATAAGAGATTATTAACCCAAGAAGAAAAAATTGCTGTAGTATTAAGTCAACAGGTACAAGAAGATATAGCAACACTATTTGTTGAAAATCCGGATATACGACAATCATATATACGGAAATAATTTTTAGCCAATTATAATTTTTTTTAGGCTAACCCAACTATTGCTGGCGCTACCAATAAGAAATCCATCTATGCCTGGAATTGATTTAAGTTCCCCAATGGTGTTAGGGTGTACACTACCGCCATATATAAAATATACCTGTATGGTCGGTGCTTGATGTGCAACATACCTACGTAACCAATCAAATATCTCTTTTAATTCGGGTGTTAACGGAATATTGTTGGTGCCAATAGCATATACTGGTTCGTAGGCGATATAGAGTGATGCGCCAGCAGGGACCAGAGAAAGAAAATGTAATTGATGTGAAAGAAGCGTATATATAGTAGCTAATTCTTTTTGAACGGTACCAATACATACAATAGGAATAATATTAGCAGCATAGAGATTTTGTATTTTTTGTGTTACATCTGCATCGGTTTCACCAAATAAAGAGCGACGTTCATAATGGCCAACAATGCAATAATGACAGCCAACTTGCTGCAAGCTATATGCATCCACTTCGCCGGTATATGCACCTGATGCATATATTGAACAATCTTGACCACCAAGACATATAGTGTCAGGAGATATATGATGACTAAGCAATGGTATACAAACAAATGATGGGCAGATAATACAATAAGCTTGATAATCTTTTATAGTGTTTTGAATATCATCTATATTGGCATACCAGCCTATAGCCATTTTTGGCGTAACATTCATTTTCCAATTTGCTATATATATCCATTGTTTCATACTTATTCCTGTAATTATAAGAATACTCATTAAAGTATAAAGTTCTTCATGTAATACATATAGAGTTTACGACAATAAATATTTTTGGTACTGTTGATACCAAAAACTTTGAGACACTATATGCAATTATATTTTGTATTATGTTTTATATATTATTCAGTATCAAGTGTATTTGGAATGCACATAGCAATAAAAGATGAGCATGAAAAAGTAATATTGAATTATTGTATAGATAATCAAGCGATTAAAAATTTTAATAATTTTGCAAATTGTGTGGATGATATAGGGGAACAATCAGAAATATGTCACAATATATCCTTACACGTATCATTATCATTAAAGGATATTAACCAAAGAATTAAGCAATTGTCGGGTCTATCTGTTACCAAACGCCATATTAAACATGCCTTAGATTACTTCAATTTAGACCATATGGATTCAACGATATCCTTACCTGAATTAGGTATATATAGCGTGGCTGCCGGCGTATTTTTTAGCGACTGTTGGGGAATTAAATCTCAAAAAATTAAAACAAATTTCAGCCGGGTAGTACAAGAAAGTAACTATATACCAACCGCATGCAATTATGTTATTGAAAATAATATAGTAAGTGCATATGAACCATTAACTATGTTAATAGAATCATGCAATTATGAATATAGAAAGAAATTGCCATCATTATTGCCACTAAAGAATCTCAATACGTTATATGAAAATTTGTACACTTCACCAGAATTTTATGCTATGCAGAAAAAAGTAGAACAACTTCCTAAAAATTTAACGATTCGTGATATATTAGATAAGCACATTTTTGACCCATGGCGATATTCATCCAAGTGTGATTTGTTTAATGAATTAACTGGTAATTCTATACACAAAGCAATAGCTGATTATGTTAATCCTTATACTCCTGACTTACAGATTTCTTATTGGGGCAATTATAGATATTTTAGTCATCTTCCATTGCACTATGTATTTAGTAACATTGATTCTATTATTAAAGACAATAAAGGTAATGTGAATTGTATTCCGCAAAATATAGATAATGTATTATTAACAGATATTGATAAACACTATATAAAAAGATTTCCCAAAGGAAGCAATATTAATTTTATGCAATGTACAATAAACAAAGAAACTAGGGAATATTTTCGCTCTATAGGATATGAACAAAAATATTGTATGCCTCTAGAATTTGGTAAACTAAAAACTGATGTAAAATACATTATTATGCCAAATTATTGGCGATGGGTTAAAGTAGGTAGCGGATTGTTATTTGCAGGTTGTACTATAGCATTTTGTTATTATATATACCAACAAGCAAAAAAAGCATGCGCAAGTACTGATTTATTTTTAGATGCACGTGCTGATTATATACGTGAACAACTTATTAAAAACGCATCATTAGATATGATTGATGCATATAAGCTTGTACACTATAGAACATCATCATTTGACACACAATATTCACGTGTGGTTTCAGATGTTTTGCAAGCTATTGATCCAAAACCTATTAATGATTCAACGGTATATATGGTAAGTTCAAAAAATTATGATGCAGCCCATACAATACTTCGTAATTTATGGAAATATTGGGATAATTATAATTCACATTTTGCCATTTGGTATCCAGTATTCTTAAAGAGTGCAGGTGCATTACTGTATGGGACTATTGCAACTTTTCAACAAGTGACGCGATTTTTGTATGGACCAAAACCATGGCAATTTGAAATTCCCTATTTATTTGTAGAAGATATTACCCGAGCACTTAAGTATCAGTTATCTATTGGTTGTTTAATGGAACCATTGTTACTTATTGAAACTCTTTTGGGAATGAATAAGCCGCAGGTTACTATTATAACTGATAGCGAAGATTGAGCGGTATTTTGGTTATATAGTATGTTGTTTGAGCCGATGATAGGTAATAGCAAAGTGGTGTGCATAATCACGCAATGCAAGTATTGTTTTGGCAGCCGGCTGATGAGGATCAAGCTTAATACCCCCTGGATGTGCTGCACAAAAAACAGTTTCTTCTCGTTTTGCTAATGCCGCAAGCTATATGCGTTAACTTCACCGGTATACGGACCGATTGTATATAATACGCTCTGTATACAAACACAATAATTTGTTATATTTGTGCTTAGTTAATTGAAGAAAAAAACAAGTTTTTTTTATATAATCGGATACATATTTAGGAGAATCATGGTTATTATTAGACGCTTACTTTGTATGGCGGCATTGGCAATAAGCCCTTTGATGTGTGGTATGGAATCAGATAATGACAAAATAAACACGCTTGATAAGAAAAAAGTAGTAATGGAAGATGCTCGTTTTGTTCCTTTGCACGGCACAGGTTTCTATCCATTGCCAGTGGATACCATACAAAAAATTCTCTACTATATCAGGCAAGGTGAAGATATTTATGCATTGGGAGCAACAAATAAACTTTGGGCAAAAAAGTTGATCTACAATTATGCGTCTTTAGACTATTTAGTAAAAAATCGCATGACACCCAGCTATAACGTAGAGGATACATTGCCATACATACACGTGAATCATGACTTTCGTAAAACTTGTGCACGTAAAATTGAATCAGATTCTGCTGCTAAAAAACAGCTCAATGATTTACAATCATTGTATGAAAAAGCCAACAGTCTTATCACGCTGAATACCTGTGCGGAAAAAAATCATGGAGACCATTGTACTATTCCCCTGGTAACAGCATGTGCACAAGGTAATACAGAGCTGGCCCTATTTCTTATAAACAATAAAGCAGATGTTAATATTGTGCCAAAAAATGTTTGTCCTGACGGTTCGAGCACACTTTTAAATGAAACTTTTTGTTCCAATACTGCCAATGGCATTACAGCATATGCGCGATTCAATACGCTGCAAGCAATTGGTGCATGTGATAGAAATCAGGTTACATCAACTACTTTATTTTTACTCCTGAAACTTATTTTCGCCTCTGCAGATAATAGTACTGATTATAAAATGCTCAGAGAACTGATTGAACTCGATGCACCTGTCAATGGAACTGCAGCAATTGATAACATTATGATGACACCCCTCATGTTCCTAGGAAGGCTAAAAGAAGGAGACATACAGGGTAAAATTACCAAATTATCCTTCAGAAATTTAATCACAGTATTGTTAGATGGAGGCGCTGATAAAACTCTACAAGATTCCAAGCAAAACACTACGCAATCCTATTTTCGAAAACAACTTTCAAACCGCTACAATAGGCCGGCTGAAGGAGATTGGTCTCCACTACAACTATTTGATGAAATTACTAAAAATCATGAAGAATTTTTACAAAAACGTAAGGTGAATTAGTAAATTTTATTTACGACTGCTATGTACTATTTGTGGAGCGTAGAAACCTTTATCTACAATCTCAAGCAACCTAAGGGCGGCATGACTCGGTACTCGTTGTCCTGATTCCCAGGATTGTACCGTTTTAACACTAACATTGAGAATCTTGGCAAAAACACTTTGTGAATAGTGATTAACCTCACGGATTTTTTTTATTTGCTGTGGTTTATACTCAGCAGGGGGTTCAGGGATTACGATTATTTCAGAGTAAAGTTGCAACTCACCGCGTTGGTGAGCTGCAACATCTTCAAGAGCTGCTTTTAAATTCTTAAATAATTTTTTACTCACTGCCTGTCCTCATCCATTGATTTAACTATATCTTTCAATATTTTTTTATCTTCTGTGGTCAGGTCTTCTTGCACATTTTTAGCATATATCCACAATAGATATATTTCATATTTTTTTGTTACGTAGTAATAACAGACTCGAAATCCACCACTTTTTCCACCCGTACCCACTATAATGTCACCCATTTCTGGGTTTTGAGTGAGGACCTTCTGGAACTCATCAAAATCATCGCGCAATAGAAGTCTTTTCTTCAAAAGACTATCTACATCACGCTTGAATGGCCGAGCTTGAAATATCCTTTTTCCCATGAAAATAATTGTACTACACAGTAGTACTCTTTGTCAAGAATGTATCTAAACTTATGTCACACTGTGATTACTTGTTACACACGGATATTAGTCTTTTCCAACCTATTTAATCTGACTGCTTATTGCTTTAACCATATGTACAAATTACTCAACTCATTCTTTGCTTCAAATTATTTGTTGTTGGCGGATTGGTATTATAATCAAAACTGAACAGAGCCTATCGAAACTTATTTTGGTCTCAATATACCTCGATGTATTATTAAAGTAGATAAAGAAGTTGAGTTGTAATTACATCTTGTATAACATTATTTACATTGTATGTTGTTTAAGCCGATGATAGGTAATAGCAAAGTGGTGTGCATAATCGCGCAATGCAAGTATTGTTTTGGCAGCCGGCTGATGAGGATCAAGCTTAATACCCCCTGGATGTGCTGCACAAAAAACAGTTTCTTCTCGTTTGGCAAGTGCAGCCAATGGTGCATCAGGAAACAAAGTACGAATAGCGTTCAATTGACCAATACCCCCATCAATAAGAATTAAATCTGGTATATTGGTTGGATCTTTGTAGCGTCTTTGTACAATTTCTTGCAAGGCAGCATAATCATTTTGTTTATTAATAGAACGTATGGCAAAGCGTCTAAAGTTATTTTTGTCTGGTTTTCCATCAGTAAATCGAATGCAAGACCCTACAATACTTCTACTTTGAAAATGAGAAATATCAAAACAATCAATAGTACGTATAGGATGATCAAAACCTAATAATGTCTGCAGATCTTGTGCAGTTTGCAGATAATCAGTACTTTGATGTTTACTTTGCACATGAGCTACTGATTGTGCTTGTTGCATATATGATCTGTGATGTTTCATAGTGTCAAAAATAGCATCAGTGTCTTGTAGATATGCATGTAAATGTTGTGCACGCTCAAATTGTAGATTATTAATACACTGCTTAATTTGATCTTGAATATAACTACAAAATTCTTTGCGTTCATCTTTGAGTGCATGAAGTGCTAGTTCTATACGTATACGATAATGATCAACATCAAAATCAGGCCTACAGCTACCTGCGCATATACCAATATGATATTGTAGGCAACCATTGGCAATTTTTTTATTGCATACGTTTAATTTAAAAGTATTGCTCAAAAAATAGACTGTTTTGCGTGCTTGTTGTCGATGCATGAATGGACCAAAATAAATACCTTTTTTTTGTTTATTCCGGACAATTTTGAGTACTGGTAATACATCCTGCGTGCACATAATATAGATAAAAGGCTGACCTTCTTTGAGCATTTTATTATATTTGGGCTTATATTGCTGTATCATATGAGCCTCCAGTACCAAAGCTTCATGGTCTGTATGAGTCACAATATGATCAATGGTCTGATGTTCATCCAGAAGAGACTTTATACGCCAATCTTTGCTATAGGCGCTAAAATAGGAGCGGACTCGCTCTTGCAGATTGGCCGCTTTTCCTACATATAACACAGACATGTCACTTCCCTTGAACATATAAATTCCAGGAAGTTTTGGTAATAAAGGGCATATGTACTTCATAATTTCAGTATACATAAAAAAGAACTCGCGGTCAATTTTCTAATTGTATTTTTTATGGGGACCGAACAACCCTAGCCTCAGCAGATACAGCGCCTAATATTCTATACTCTAGAGAGAATTTTTCTTGTTTGTCTACATGTACAAGTATAAAAAAACAACAATATTATACATTATTGCACATGATAGCAATCTAATAAAAAGTGTGTACACTAGAAATACAAAAAACAAAAGGAATACATGCATTATAATAGTATCATATGTATATTATTGGCTAATATATACACATATGGCATGGAAGAAACAGTATCTACGTATACTATTAATCATCCAAGTAAAAAAACAATTATGGTTCCGCCAAGTATTGCACAGAAGTATGATTTTTTTAATGCCAATACATTATGGCACGGGCAAAAAGCAATATCCTTTTCTGATCATTCTGTTAGACATATTAATCAATTTTTTGATATCTTACATGACAAACCAACATCCTCTTTTATGTGGCGATATTGGCCTAAGGCATCAAATACTATTATGGATAATGATGTAGAGCCATTGTATAACCTCAATGAGTATGTATCTTGTGGAAATTCACATCAAAAAATATTTCTGGCTACTGCTATTGCAAACAAATTAAAAGATAACCCAAACCAGTTATATAACAATCTTCCCTTATTAACATTATATGAATCTATTTTTGATAGTGTAGATCCGTCAACAAAAAAGACTATGGCTATGCACGCTGATGATTCTACAATACCTTCTTCATTGTGCTGTACTCTTTATAAGGTTATGTATAATCCGCGCCTATCTAGTTTGTGGCATAGGGTAACTGTATCAAACAAAAAAATAAGTAGGGATGACCCAAATGCCTTTATTAATGTACTAGCCCAATGGAAAAAGCAGGATCCAGCGCGCAGATTATTTGGCAAATTAATGGATAGTCTTGGGTATATATCAAGTGCCGAACAATCTATAAAAGAACGCGAATATAATACTTATGATCTTTTATTTGTTATTGATTGTATTAATTCACTGCATAATTTTGATCAGGTTATGTATTCTTTATTTCAAAAAGTTCAGGGAAGATACACGGGTAAAAGATACACGGGTAGAGGACTTTATCTATCAAATACCTTTGATCGTCTACATATGCCACTTATAACTATATTTTGGGAATATCTGGATTATGCCGATAGTAGTCAGACAATAGACGCAATGTCATGTATACAGCAAGATAAAGAAAGTGCATCTATAAGAAACTTTTATACGGTTGATGCTTATGCATTGAAAAGTGAAATTATTACTCAAAGTTTTACTCAACATTTTACTATTGATTGCAAAATGAAATATGCTGAAGGTTTACAAGATGTACCCAAAGAAAAAAATATACAATTTTTTTTTGAGACGATGCCTTCTAATGTAAATCCAATAAGAAAATTTAACAATAATCCTTATAGTTTTATTATACTTCCTCGGTTTGCACGGCTCAAAACTTTTGCTACATGGGTAGGTATATTATCGGTTTGCTACGGTTTACACAAACTATATAAAGCAAATACTGCATATATTGCAAAAAAGATTGATACGCATATGCAAACTATAACCCCTGAAATTTGCCAGGGTATCGCAGCATGCAAAACCTTAGGCTTTCCTATATCTGATCATACTGACATAGCCAATCATGCTACTATAAAGCTTATTGAACCTATGCAAAAAGCTCCGCCCGATATTCTTAATTATATAAAATTAGCAAACAATTATATTAAGCATGCAGAAAGTCTGGAAAAAAGTACTATACCATCAAGTTTAATCAATAATTTTATTGCAGGTTGTGTTTCAATTTGTCTGACTACGTCTTTATTTATGAGCGATAAAGTAACAGGATTCTTTTATGAGGTGGCAGATATTTTGCATCTCTCTTGGATGCGGCCGGCATGTACAATATACTGTAAAGATACATAAAAATCATGAAATTACATTATATACAAATAAGCACTATTTTCTTTGGTATTAACATATATAGTATGGAACAAACGACCAATGTGTATACACCTGATACATTACAATCATTGGTGCTTGGAGGTATTGCATTAAACAAAGTCAATAAACCAGAAAGTCTTTATGCTGCAGTGCAACAATTAACTACACAGTATCCTCATATAGAAGAATCAGGTATTATATCAAATATGTGTGTGGCGATTGCAAAAAAATCTGATGAAGAAACACAACAGCAGCTTTTTGATTTTTTATATGAAAAAATGTTTGATGTACCGTTATTCAAAAAGCATACTATTCGCGATTATACCCAAGATTTGCAAGAGTGGAGTAATACTAATCCTGCCTATAAAATATACGCAGCACTTTCACGTGCACGTGGGGAAAAATCATGTTGTGGTTTGCTAGAAGAACATGCAGATCTCCTGCACAGGCATTATTGTCAGCTTAGGGATGTTCACGACCCTAACTTTACATTAGGTGATGTTATTTTAGAAAATGTACATTCATGGCATGATATGCATACATTATTAGATAATATACAATATTTTAAAGATATATTTTTTGATGATTGCCATAACAAATGGGCAAAGGATCGATATATGCATCTATGTTGTGATAATCAACCAAAACGATTATATTTACCCCTTATTGCCACCTGTGTGGCTACCTGTATAAGCAAAAAGAGAATGCAACCATTGCGTTATTTGTATGTAGGCTATAAAAGAAACATATATAATAGTGATTTTTATGCATTACATTCGCCAATATTTAACGATACACGTAGATGGGGTTCATTACTTGTAAATGGCTTATATATGGGCCAAAGAAAATTTGAAATAATGCTATCTTTAGATTATCAAATAAAACTTCCGGTAGATATCATATCTCGTCTTCCATTACATTTAACATTAGATATACAAAATCCTATTGTATCATTAGATTATCAGGGAAATAATTATAATATAACATATGGTAAAATTGGTTATGATTTAAAAAAAAAGGAATATTACATCTTCAAGCCATGGTGGCGTGTCAAAACATTAGTCTCAGTTGGTATTGTGGGCGCTCTTGCATATTGGACGTGGAAATATATTAACCAAAAGCATACAGAAGGAATTACTACAATAAATCAATCATTCCAAAGATCTTCAAAACAAATATTTACTACAACTATCAATAATCATGAGCAAAAATTAGCATTAAGATATGTAGCAGAAAATACGCCTACTATAGAAGGAAGTACCACTAAGCTAGTACAAGAATATACAAAAGATATTGTCATTAATCCAAAAACGGTATTATCAATAGAAAATATAGAACATGCGCAACATGTTGTTAATACTTTAAATAATAATATCAAGGATCATCTTTTAAAAAGTGCAGTAGTAAATGTAAAAACTTTTTTCTGTAAAGCAGCGTTTATTGGTTCTATAGCTATAAGTTCTGGTATTCGTTTATTGCTAGATTCACTAAGCTTTGTAGCTCCCTCCATTTTCGGTTCGCCGCAATGTACGGTAAAATGTTGTATTTGGGAAAAAGGGTTAAAATAATTCTTAATAACTAATAACAATAACATGAAAATTGAATGTATTTTTCTTTTATGCATATATATGCCGCTATGGGGTATGCATAGCCAAGAACATAATGATGCTTTTTATCCCAGCCCATGTTTGCCATATATAATAAAAAACTCCAAACGTGCTCTTGCTATTAGCCAAAATAGCAAAGAGCAATTTTATTTACTAAATCCATCTACAACAAAATTCCAAAATACTGTAACATTAAATGATTTTGAACCAAAAGATATTATCCACTGCTTGCAGGCTGCCCAGGGAACATTAACTTATGGTATATTGGATGGTACATTAAATGTTGATGTCATTTTAAATATTGCTAATTATCTGCAACCTACACCTGAGGCCTATCAGACAATTATAACGTCACTTCTTATTAATCAACTAGATAATACAAAAATTGCATATGATATAATGAAACATCTTGCAAAAAATAATAATGTATTATTTGAATCCACTTTGCCAGCTATATGCGGTGCAATTGCTACACAGGATGAAGAAAAACAGCAGATTTTTTTTGATTTTTTATATGAAAAAATGTTTGATGCACCGTTATTTAAAAAGCATACTATTCGCGATTATACCCAAGATTTGCAAGAGTGGAGTAATACTAATCTTGCCTATAAAATATACGCAGCACTTTCACGTGCACGTGGGGAAAAATCATGTTGTGGTTTACTAGAAGAACATGCAGATCTACTTCAAAAACATAGGCGGAGCGGATGCTCCCAACTTGATATTGATAGTAGTGCTATTTTAAACAATGTAGATTCATGGCATGATATGCATACTGTATTACATAATATGTATGATTTTAGTAATATATTTTTTTATAATTCTGATAAGTATTATCCATTTAATCAATGTATGTCTCTATCTTGTGATAATCAGCCAAAACGATTATATCTACCTCTTATTGCCACTTGTGTAGCTACTTGTATGAGCAAAAATAGTATGAAGCCATTACGCTCTATAAATGTAGGTTATAAAAGACAGCTATATAATACTGACCTTTATGCATTACATTCACCGATATTTAATTATAAACTTTATAGGTGGGGTTGTGGGTCGCTGCTAGTACATGGCTTATTTTATCGGCAAAGAAATTTTACAATATACCTCAGTTTAAATAATCAAATAAAACTTCCAGTAGATATTTTAGCTCAACTTCCATTACATTTAACATTAGATATACGAAATCCTATTGAGGTACCGTTAGATTATCTGGGTAATAATTATAATGTAGAATATAGTAATAATGAAGGTACTCGTTGGAGTAAAAGATTTGAATATTACATCTTCAAACCATGGTGGCGTGTCAAAACATTAGCATATTTAGGTATTGTGAGTGGGCTTAGTTATTGGCTATGGAAACGCATTAACACTCATTATATACCTAATGATAATGAACTGACAAAAAATTATCAATTAACTAGGCAGAAACTTTTTAATGCTATTAGGTTCTGTTGAGTTTTGATTATAATTATATCGCATTTCGTTGATCAGGACGTTGTTTTTATGAATATATATTCTTTGTAAAATTTAACCGTTGCCGCCATGCCAATTACATCGACTAGATCACGTTATGAAGGAAGATGGCGTCAAAAGGAAAGAGAAACAGGAACTATAGAAGCAAAGACAGGATATCAAAAAGGACAGCCTAAAATTACAGATTTAGAGGCATTTAAACAGTTTGTACTAGAAAATTCTAACCTTACGCAAGACGAAATGGCAGTAAAATGGAATGTCTCGCAACCTGCTATATGTCGCACTATGAAAAAAATAGGCTTCACGGTAAAAAAAAACAATACGGTTACCAAGAGCGTGATGAAGAAAAACGAAAAATATTTAAAAATGAAATAGCAGCAATTAATCCGGATGATATGGTGTTTATTGATGAAACGGGAATCGACAATAATGAAACATATTCATATGGGTATGCACCACGAGGTGAACGACTACATGGTCTCAAATTAGGTTATCGCACACAAAGAATTAGCATCATTGGAGCTATCAATAAAAAACAACTTTTTGCTCCATTTATTTTTCAAGGCCACTGTGATACTGCAATATTTTTGATATATCTTAATCAAGTTCTGATTCCATCTCTGCGCCCAGGACAATACCTCTTTATTGACAATGCTTCATTTCATAAAAATACGATGATCCAAAAAACTGTTGAGGACGTTGGATGCTTTTTGCACTATCTGCCACCTTATTCTCCTGATTTCAATCCCATTGAACATTATTGGCAACCTATCAAATTGAAAATAAAAAAATTGCTCCCAACTTTCGATGGCGATCTTATTAAAACCACTGAAGCTTTCTTTCACTCCGGACAAGCTTAACGTATTCTGCTATAACAACCTGTTTTATAAAGCAAAAGTCTTTTGTTTTATAAGTATCTATTCTACTTTTTTGACAAGATTGCCATCTATAAATAATTCTGCTCTTGGTTTATCTTGTGAAGCTATATCAAAAGTCCATTCAGAATCGGTTATAAAATAATGCTTAAAACCTAATACATCTGTAAGTGTTAATGATTCATCTGATAATGATTTCATATAGTCAGAATTTTCTACTATATATAATGGACCTTCACAAGGAATATCCTTAAATATTTCTTCACAATCTCCAAATAACTTTCCCCTATATGTTTCATTCATAATTCTTGCTATTTCACTTCTGCCATAGAATGTTATTCGAAGGTCTATTTTTTTATCTGATTTTCGTTTTGAAAGATTTATTATAAAAGATTTAAAGGTACCTGTATAATCAACTATATCAAATTTTTCTTTTGTTTCTTCAAATGGAAACCATGGTATATATTTTACTTTCTCTTTCATCATAATTCAGCCTCTGCTGATGGTTTTACATCACCATCTAATCTAATTTTGTCTTTAAATCTTGTTCCTTGCCTTTGTACTTCTATAGTTGGTAATCCTGGAATATTTAAACGTTCTTTTCCGGCGCTTGGTTGTCTTACTATAACTCACCTTACGCAACAAGTGCAAAAGTGATATAATTTAGCTAGTAAGTTTTAGAAAAAGCAAAAAAAAGGAAGCAAGACGATGGATCGGGCAATGTTGGATATATACGTTGATTATCTTATTTGCTCCACTTCGTA
>DASZEX010000051.1:0-37631 GCA_035940365.1 Candidatus Babeliales bacterium
CATACGTTCTATAGTATCATAGAGTCTTGTCAGCCTGCGTACTGTTTCTTCTTTGCCTAGCAATGCGGCCAAGGTTCCCGCTCCCGGTCCTGAGTGTTGGCCTATCAAGGCAACGCGCAAAGGGTTCATTATATCAGCAATTTTTTGATGCATTTCTTTGGCAAAAATTTTAATAGTATTGGTTATAGAATCTGCGTTCCATACACTCAGATGTTCTAATTTATTTACTAATTGTTTCAATAGGGCAACCATCTGCTGGGTGCGCAATGGCTGCAAATATATATCATGATATTCTGCTGGCCCTTGTATTGTATTTACAATAACATCATATAATTCTTTTAATGCGCGCGTACGCTCTTTATATAATCCGATTAATGGTATTGCCATATTTTTATTATCAAGTATATGCCCATATTCCGTATGCAAAAGATCATACAATTGTTCATCAGTCTTTTCACGCATATAGACACTATTGAGCCACAGTAATTTTTCTATATCAAAAATGGCACCAGATGAACTTACCTGAGATAAATCAAAATAAGTAATCAATTCCTCGCGCGTAAATTTTTCTTGATCGCCATGTGACCAACCCAATCTCACCAAATAATTAATAAGTGCTTCAGGCAAAAAACCTGCTTTTTTATATTCAATAACAGAAGTTGCTGCTTCCCGTTTGCTTAATTTTTGCCCGCTGGGACCAAGCACTAAAGGAATATGTGCAAAAGTAGGGATAGCATAATTACATGCTTGATATAATAAAATTTGCTTTGGTGTATTGATAATATGTTCTTCACCTCTTATAATATGGCTAATGCGCATATACGCATCATCCGCAACTACCACAAAATTATACATCGGTGTACCATCGGAGCGGACAATAATAAAATCATCCAGCTGATCTCTGGCAATGGTCACTGTTCCACGAATAAGATCATTAAATACAATAGAATCTATATCTTCAGGAATCGCAAACCGAATAACATAAGGTTTATCTGTTTCTTTATTTTGATTGCGACATTTTCCATCATATTTTACCTGCTCAGGGTTTCCACCGTGTGAAGTATATCGATCCAGCACTTCTTCTTGGGTACAGATGCAGCGGTATGCCTTACCTTGTTCTATAAGAGCTTGCGCTAGTTGTATATGTTCATCTATGCGGCTTGATTGTATCATTATAGGCTCATCAGGGATAAGCCCTAACCATTCAAGGGATGCTATAATAGAATCTGTATATGCTTGGGTTGAACGCTCCCGATCAGTATCTTCTATGCGCAATAAAAATTTTCCATTATTGTGTTTGGCAAATAGCCAATTAAATAAAGTAGTACGCAAACCTCCAATGTGCAAATGTCCTGTAGGTGAAGGTGCAAAACGCACACGCACCGGATTAGTTGCATTATTCATTGCCGTATATACTTTCGTATTGATTATGCATTAAGTGTTTCAAGTTGTTCAGCAACTAATGCAACCCATGGCGATGATGCACGCATATCTTGGCCATAGGCATCAACTAATTCTTGTCCACTAAGCTTTGCTTCCTGCACTTTGCCATTTACCCAATAATAGGTAAATAGTTGATACAATGCATTATCCCTAAAAACATTGTTGGTATCACGCGCGAGCGCCTGTAACTGGTCAAGACCTTTTTGGCGGTTTGCTTCATCTGCACTATCGAGCAATAGTAAGGCATGTTTTATATGAAATAATGAAGCAATAGGAGTGTGTTCTGATATCTGGGGGGCATGCGCATCCATTACCTGTAATGCTTCTTCTTTTTGATTATCTTTGAGTAATGCGTCAGTCTGCAGTGCAATAAAAAAAGGCGCTACTGCTGAGCGTCTGTGCTTTTGGTATCCCTTTTCTGCTTTGCCTGCTATAGCCATAAAATCTGGTTTTTGATTACTTTGCTCTTGTGTATAGTGATCAAGTAATACACCAAAATCATATTGTGCCGAGCGATTCTGATACCGCTGATACCAACGATAACCAAAAAATCCTTTGAGCAATAGCACAATTATTAGTAACGCAATCAACACCTGTTTGCCATAGGGAAAACGTGAATACCCAAATGCGCGCAAAGTGTACGTATACCAAGTAGCAATGCGTTCTTTTGCTACATAAAAAAATTCATATAATACCATAGTAAACTCCAGTTTCTCAGTATAACTCACTATAATGTATCATACCATGAATTATGACAAAAAATAGGCCTTCTATATACTAGCTAAATACATTAATCTTTGCTATCCTAATAAAAAAACAAATAGCACTTTTTATTAAAATGAGGTCAGGTTGGAAAAAAAACAACCCTTTGTGCCTTCAACCTGGTCTGATTGGATCACGGTAGTAGGCGCGCATGAACATAATTTAAAGCATATCACAGCAAAGATACCCAAAAATTGCCTGACGGTTATTACCGGTCCGTCTGGATCTGGCAAAAGCTCGCTAGCCCTGGATGTGCTATATACTGAAGGCAAAAGGCGGTATATGGAATCACTTTCATCCTATGCACGTCAATTCTTGGGTATTGCCAAAAAACCTCTTTTTGACCGAATTGATGGTCTATGTCCTGCTATTGCTATTGAACAAAAAACCGTCGGATCAAATCCAAGGTCTACTGTAGGCACTATTACTGAAATATATGATTATTTGCGTGTGCTTTTTGCGCGTATTGGCCATCTGCATTGTCCTGAATGTGCCATGCCTATATCAGTTGAATCTCCAGAAAGCATTACCCATATGATTATCAATAAGTTCAAACATCAAACCATCACCATTGCCGCGCCTATTGTGGAACGCAAAAAGGGTGAATTTTTGTGGGAGCTGCTCAGTCTATTTGATAGTGGGCTATACCGTTTTATTATTGATGGCACACACTATAAATTCAAATCACAAGATGAAATACATGCTCTTAAATTAAAAAAAAGCGTACCGCATACTATTGATGCACTTATTGATAGTTTGGAAGTATCAGATTCAGAACGCTCCCGTATATTTGAAGCTATTGAAAAAGCATTCACCTTTGCGCGTGGCATGTGTCGCATTATTGTAGGTGAAAAAAAATATATTTATTCATCCAGCCGCATGTGTGTACAATGTGCAACCTCTATTGCCGATATTGAACCCCGCTTATTTTCATTCAATTCACCTATTGGTGCATGCCCTGAATGCCAAGGCCTTGGTACATTGAGTGCCTGGAGCTGGCATGATGGAGGCTCTACGTCATACAAATCAGAGTATGAAACCTCTTATATTGACCGGTATGCCATACATTTTACTTGCGATACGTGTAATGGCAAAAGGCTTAATCCCATGGCACTGGCAGTCACTATTGGCAATAAAGATATTATTGAACTTTCTAGCTTATCTATAAAGCAATTACGTAGTTTTTTTGCCTCTACACAGTTTTCTGAAAAAGAGTTTGAAATTGCAGCAGCATTACTCAAAGAAATAGATAACCGCCTTCAATTTCTTATTGATGTAGGGCTTGGATATTTGACGCTCAATCGCCCTGCCCGCACATTATCAGGCGGCGAAGGTCAGCGTATTAGACTTGCAACACAAATTGGTTCTGCACTCAGCGGCGTATTATATGTGCTTGATGAGCCTAGTATTGGTCTGCATCAGCGGGATAATGACCGGCTTATTGATACCCTTAAGTCATTACGTGATCAAGGTAATACCGTCGTGGTAGTAGAACATGATATTGATACTATGCGTGAGGCAGATTACATTATTGATATGGGCCCTGCAGCAGGTTCACTGGGCGGAGAAATTACTGCCTATGGTACGCCCGAGCAACTTGCACAAAATCCTGATTCATTGACTGGCGCATATTTAAGTGGCAAGCGTGAAATTAAAGTTCCGCGTACCTTGCGCAAAGCAAAAGGATATATGACGCTCAAAAATGCAACCACTCATAACTTGAAAAATGTAACCGTAGATATTCCCCTTGGTGTATTGTGTGGCATATCAGGCGTATCAGGATCTGGCAAAAGTTCATTAATTATGCATGAACTGGTACCACAAGTGCGGCAAGCATTGGCACGCAAAAAAATTAGTGGACCATCTGAAACATTATCAGGTACTGAAACACTTGAGAATATGGTGGTAATTGATCAATCTCCTATTGGTCGCACACCACGGTCAAACCCAGCAACCTATTTGGGTATTTTTGATGAAATACGAACATTATTTGCACAATTGCCAGAAAGTGTTGCTCGCGGTTATAAATCAGGAAGATTTAGTTTTAACGTATCTGATGGTCGATGCGCTGAATGCAATGGTGATGGCACTATTACCGTGGAAATGCATTTTCTGCCTGAAGTGGTAATGACCTGCAAAACCTGTAATGGTAAACGGTATAACTCTGAAACATTACAAATACTATATAAAGGTAAAAATATTGCTGATATATTGGCACTGACTGCATTGCAGGCACTTGAATTATTTGCGCATCACAAACGGCTTGCCAAAACGTTGCAATTGCTTTGTGAAGTTGGGCTTGATTATATTCAGTTGGGACAACCATCAACTACCCTATCTGGTGGGGAAGCGCAACGTATTAAATTAGTTGGCGAACTTGCCAAACGTGGCGCAGATACCCTTTATATTCTGGATGAACCAACTACTGGCTTACATTCAAATGATATAGAAAAACTACTGGGCGTATTGAACCGTTTGGTAGATAAAGGTAATTCCATGATTGTTATTGAACATAACCTGGATGTACTCAAAACCGTGGATTATCTTATTGATCTTGGTCCAGAAGGTGGCGACGAAGGTGGTATGATAGTAGCCTATGGCACGCCGCGCAAAGTCGCACAATCCCATAAAAGCCATACTGGCCGCTATCTTGCACATTATTTTTAATCAAAGTTAGATAGTATTTATTTTATTATTGAATGAGATTGACTTTTTTCAACAAATAATTACAATTATATATAATAACAAAATTTCAGAATGGGGGCTTCAATTATGACTCATGCACAACGATTTTTGATATATGTTTCTATAGTGTTACCTACACATCAAATGATATATGCACATAATCAAGTGCAACATCAAAAAGATCCAGTAATAGTATGTATACGCACCATGCCTTTTGCTGAGATAAACCAATTATATAAGATGGTATTTACTGAGAAAGACACTATAAATAACAGTACGGAATTAGGTATAGATAATAAGTATATTATAGCCATTAATCGTATAATACAAATTTTAGCAACTGCAAAACATAAATATCGTAAAAAAATACGCAAAGCTATACAAGAATCATATCATGAATATGATATGAATACCGCAGAATGCCTTTTGTGTTTTCTAGCATTGCCTCTGGCTCCATTTGTCTTGATAGAATACTATGATCGTATAAAAAAAGTTGACGCAGAGCGCGCTCTATTAGCCAAATCTCTTAATTTTACTATTGAAGATTGGCTTCTTTCACAAAAAGTAGATTAATACTTTAACCTATATCACAGCCTATCTTGCGCAATATTTTTAATCTGTTACAATTAGAAATGAATGATATTAAATATTACTGGAGTTATTATGAAAAAATGGGTGTTATTATATAGTCTTGCTTTTTTTCCACTTTACAGTGCTCAACTATTTTTCACTGATCAAGAAGTTGTTGCATTATTTGAAAAACAATTAAAAAAAATAGATAAAAAAAATTTCAAAATTACAGACGCATATAAGCAAGTTGAAGTTCGACTACAAAATACAGATTTTTTTGATTTGCTTAATATATTAAACTATGCTGAATATGCTTTAACTATTTTATATAATGCACATAAAACAATTGGAATACCTATAGCAACGCAATTAGCATGGACCACAAAGATATTATATATTACAGAAACAAAAATTAGTGCAATTAAAAAATCTTTAACTATCAATAAAGAAAACAAATATACCATACATCTCATAAAGAAAATATATAAACAAATATATGAGCACTATCTCATATTACTTGGTGAATAACTGCCAATACATAAAGGAAGCTATTATGAAAAAATTACTATTAATAGTTGCTATTGCTACTGCTCCTGTAGGAGCTGAACAAAATAATTCCAATACAGAATCAAATATAAAGCAAGAAAATCACACATTCATTATACACACTATGGATGGTCGTACTATTGTTACTCAAGATTGGCATTTAATGTTATGTAATAACCTTGAACATAACTTAAAGCATATATCTGAAGCATCATCAGATTGCTTATATGATAACTGTTGTACAGGGGTTAACTTACTATGTTATACATATGCTACAGAATTTTATTTATCATCGCATGAACGAATAGAATGGGGGAAAAAATTTATTACATGTATAGAACATAAAATTCAAAATACAGAAAACTTAGATTTAGATTTAGTTTCGGAAATTAATACATTGAAAAAAGAATTGATTGAATTTATTAATAATTTAGAACAATTTGGTAAAGAAAACCCATTTTTTATTAATTGATCCAAATACCAATGTGATAAAAGATAATTCAACAAAAAAACATAAGATAAAAATATGAAAAAAGTATTATTAATAGTTACTATTGCTACAGGCAACTTTATTATTGCTGATCAAGAATCTACACAACCTGGTACTCTCATTGGCACTATTGGTGGTGAAACATATATGCTACACGATAACGGTGAAATATCTTTAATACAAGATAATGATCGGCAAACCATACTTCCAGGTGGATGTATACGTACTGATCTAAATCCCAAATCAGCGCAAGCGCGCAATCGCCTAGAACAATTATTGAAGGTAATCCCTACTATGGCAGTAGATGAAAATTTATATAAAGCATGTGCAGTGGGATTATGTATTGTCTATAATAATGCAAAAGATCAACAAATGTCACTAGCGGAGCAATTGCATTGGAATAAACAATTGATTCATTGTATTGGCAAAAAAATAAAAGATATATCAGCTGAACATCCAACCTTTGTAATACGACTATATCCAGTTCAAAAGAAATTAATTGAACATGCGCAACTGCTATTACAGACTATTACTGCAGAAAATAATCAAAAACCAACTATACATTTGCCCGTAACAGAAGAATAACTCATTACCTTTGATATGGATTTTTATGAATAAATATATAGCATTATTATATCTTTGTGCCAATAGTCTTTTGATGGCACATGACTCTATTGATCAATTACCAGTAATAGATCCTTGCTCTATTGATAATGAATACCAATGTGAACAAGATCAGAACCATCCTGATAATCAAATTCATCAATATTTTGAAAATTTTTTTCATACAATAATAAGGGATAATAATAGTAAAGCATCCTTATTTCATATAATTTTCCAAATTCTGCATTTTTTGAATTCCAAAATTATTCGAAAAAGAATGCCTATAGAAAAACAACTTAACTGGTACCGATGTCTTGTCCAATATATTATAATGACATTTGAAGTAAATATTGCAGAATCACAATATATATACAATGGTGGATCTGATGAAAACGCTTCTGCTTCAATTGGAAAACTTATTGAAAAACGATTATCTGATATGCAAACCAAAGTAATAAACAATGAAGAATTATTATTTGATGAGAATTTTGAAATATTAGACTTATTAAGTTCAGAAACCGCACAAAAAGAGTTATCTATACAGGAACACGTTGAATACAATGGACTTCTTGTTCAATCTATTATACAAGCATTATCACAAAACAAAAATGTATAATACAATCCCTCTGTGTTTATTTTTTAGGCCGCTTTATGCGGCCTTTTTTATTGAGTTTACACATATTCCTATTTTGCAAAATATTTTTAAACTGTTATCATTAATCAAGCAGATACATCAGTATATTATTATATAAAGGAAATTTAGTATGCATAAATATATATACATATCATTTATTGTTGCCAATAGTCTTTTGCTGACACATTTTGCTGAAAGTTCCGCAATACCTACGCAAAAACAAGAACAAGCTCTACCACAAGAATCCATACCATCTCTTGATCAGATATGTGCACATTTTCAACAATATTTTGAAAAATTGTTCAGAGACGTTCAAATACAAACAAAAGCACCAAATAACAAGGAATTACTACAAATCTGTATTGATACCATTAGCTTACTTGAGCTAGATGTCGTGCAAAAAGTTATGCCAATAGAACAACAACTTGCGTGGAATAAACTTCTTATCCATTATATGATAATTGCATTAGCGCAATTATCACAAAACAAAACTACATAAAACTCAATATGTATCTGCATATAAAAAAAGGCGCTTACTATGCGCCCTTTTTTATTACTATATACATTATACATTTTATGCATTCAATAATTCGACATCAAATACAAGTGTTGCATTACCTGGAATCACGCCTGGCACACCGCGTGCACCATAACCCAGGGACGCAGGTATAATCAAACGACGTATTTCACCTATTTGCATATCAAGCACACCTTCATCCCAACCAGGAATCACTTGACCTACATCAACTATAAATGAAAATGGCTGATTGCGATCTTTGCTACTATCAAACTTTTTGCCTTTGTTTTCTGGCGCATTTTGGTCATAGAGCCACCCCGTATAATGCACAGTAACTTTTTTTTCTTTTATCGGTTTTTTTGCTGAAGCATCTGCTTTTTTGAGTATTTGATACTGCAAGCCCGACTTTGTTGTTTCTGTTTTACTTGTTGGATTTTCCATTATTATTTGTTCCTCAATAGGTGTTATAGGTATCACTGTTTCTTTCTTGTCTTGGCAAGCACTACATATAAACAGCATACATATAAGTAATGCAAACTCTTTCGGTTTATAGTTACTATACATGCTTGTACTCCTTTTATTTTATATATATTATTTAGTTTTTCCCAATTATATAGTAAGAGATATATGAATTGCATACATTTTTGGTATCATCAATCATAGATATGATAAGTATAACGCAAGAAAGAATTATATGAATGACCATTCAACAACCATAAACCAACTCAAACAATTGGTTGATGATTTTATTGATCAACGTGATTGGCATCAATTTCATTCACCAAAAAATTTGAGTATGAATATTGCAGCAGAAGCTGCAGAACTGATGGAACATTTTTTGTGGTGTTCCACACAAGAAGCATCTGCCATAGTGAACAAACAGAGATCTGATATTCAAGATGAACTGGCAGATATACTAATGGCAGTATGTACTTTTGCCAATGCCACCGGTATTGACTTGTCATCAGCATTAGTACACAAATTAGAAAAACATAAAATCAAATATCCTATTGAAAAGTGCAAAGGAAAGAGCGATAAGTATACTACTTATACATAATGAAAAATAACATTCTATTAATTTCTGTTATAACTTGTACAATTTCATGGCATAGTATTGCACATAATCCATTATTATCTGTTTTGAAATATTCTTGCAATCCTTTTAGATATATACCAACAACCAAAACATCAACAAATCAAAACCAATCTACTGGAAATGGATTTAGTGATTTATTCAAAGAAAGCATAGAAGACGGATTTTTTGGCGGCGTGCAATGGGGCATTGCTGCTTGTTTTTATCAATTACTATATGAACTTGCAAGTGAATGTATCAGTATCATACCTTTGATGTGTACTAGTATAAAGCGATTGAGCGCGCATATATTTAATGTTTTAGCCAAACGTCCACCTGCTATTGATATGCACACACTTTCAATACTCACACAGCTGCTTTGTGATACTAATGCTGAATTTGAAGAAGTATTTACCAAAAAAGAATATTCTGATGCATGCAAGCAAACATATAAAGAGACATTACGTACTTTATGTCTGCATCTTATTGACTATTTACAAACTCACTATGCACATTATGCAGACAATGCTGATCAACGTGCATGGTTGATTCGCTCAGCACAGACCTTTTCGCCCTATGATACACGTGAAATAGCATTTATTATTACTTTTATTATAAAAAATTTGACAAGCATTGTGGAACGAATTGACACTAATGTATGCACCAAAGAAATAACGCGCACTATTAAAGCAAACTTACTTTCTCTTGGCCGCCTGAATGCATTATTACATGGTGGTATACGCAATACGCCTTCATCAACCATACAAACAAGCTGGTTCAGTGGGAAATAGGGTTTTTATATTAATGCAATTCCAGCCAAATCGCATTTTTTGTATTGAAGAACCACGCAATAGCGATGATTCTTTTTGCCAGCATCTTTCAATAGCATTGCACCACAAAAGCCTTTCCTGATCACTCATATGAATTTTCGAAGATCGTATTTTTCCAGAAGGTGTTGTAACTAACCACGTTCTTATTTTTGCAATATCAGTTGCGAGTATTTTATCTTTTAATAAAGGCAATATATCTGCTTGCAACTCGTGTTCTTGTATCAATTGTATCATTTCCGGTAAATTCATAAATGTTTTCGTTTTTTCATCACGGGTTGCCCAATCTATATTACTAAAAAACCATCGTTGACCTATTTTTTCTACCTTCAATGATTTTTCATAAAACAATTCCAATGCCGTTTGCAAAGGTGAATGTCCTTGTAGCATATGACTTATTTCATGATTAATCATCCAATCAGCTAATATTTTGTCGTATTTAATTCTATTTAAAAATCTCTGACTGAAAATAATTTGAGGGCGAATTGTTGTCGCGGATGGGACAACAACTAACATTTCATCTTTCATCCCCATCGTAATTTTAAATTTACATACTGCTTCCCAATCTATCTTATTGTCAAATATTATATCTATTGCTTGGGGGTTTATTCCTGCTTTTTGTAAAAAATATTTGGTACGTTCTAATGTATAACCAAGATTTTTATCATGAATTACATCAAGTTTTGGCTTTGTGTATGAATCTTTTGTGGCATCATTCAACTCTTGTGCAATTAACAAAAATTGTTGATATTTTGTTTCTGACATAAATTTTTTAAATCCCAAACGCATTAAATCATATCTTTCTTGCAACAAACCTTCTAAATGTGAAAAAGTAGCAACAGTGGCCAAAAATGATGGTGTTATACTGAAATCGCAGTTAATGGATCCATCTGATGTATATGAAACCGGTATATCTAATGCAATTTTATCAAGTACATTATTCACAAATGCCTTAAATGATAGTTGTGCTATTGCATAAGATTTAGTTGAAAGTAATAGATCTGCATTACGCTCAAGGCAAGCTCGATATATATGAGCTTCATGGCTATTCATTAACAAGTCAAATTGTATGGTGCCTATTATTGATTGCATCATTATTAATTTTTCCATGTGTAATTGAGCAATGTGTGTTACTGCATGTATTAATGCTTGATCTTGTTCAAGTGGTGGCAATGCATCTATAGCTTCTTTATTAAACAAAATAGCTGCAGGCTTGATTGTGGTACTATCTTGTTTGTCTTTTATAATTGTAAAGGGTTCTATACAAAAGATTGCATGCTTAAATACATCTTGTTTGCCAGTATCATTATATTGAATAGTGACACAATTGGGATTAATACCAGCCAATTGCAAAAATTCTTTTGTACGTTCTACAAGAACCACTGGTAATGAAGCATCATGTACTACATCAGGTAATGGCTTATTCAAGACTTCTTTTTGTAAATAAGAAACAAGTTCCTTTTCTTTTTGTTCCACAATATGCCATATATTTTGAGGTACTATTTTGAGCATTTGTAGCTGTTTTCTTGCCTGATCCTCTAAAAAAATAAGATTTTCTCTAATCTGTGCAACCGAAGTAAATGTATCAAACATGTCTTTTAATTTTTCTGATGGAGATTCAAGCATATCTAAACTGATTGGTGATACTTTTGATGGTATTATACGGTTAAACCAAGAATGAATATGCCTATAGATTGGATTCATAGACATATATGACCATTGATTTATTATATGCCATGGGTTCATCGACTGTTTTTTTGAATATAGGAGACTCCTTTTTTGATATATATGTTGTAATGGTTTTTGTATGGGTCGAGGAACTAATCGCGTTTTTGATCTCAGTATATTACTTGATTCCAGTAATACTGGTAACATTACAGCAATACATAAAAACAAATGTTGGATATATATTTTCATAGTATCGTTATAGATAGTGATGTATGTATATCTTACTAACCATACTATAGATTGCTATATATTTTTCACAATATCTTGGCAATTAGTCACATGTTTGAATCAGATTATGTATCCAGCAAAACAATACCTTACTTTTTCTGAAAAGCATTATTATGTATAGCCTGTAAAAGTTGCTGGGTACGCAAATCTTCTATTTCTTTATTAATAAGACGAATATTTTGATTTTTTTGTTGTCTGAGTTCATAATTTTTATTAGCATTGTAGTATTTTATCGCATATCCCACACATATACCACTATAACCAATGCGTCCGATT
The DNA here is from genome assembly GCA_035940365.1 of Candidatus Babeliales bacterium. Lineage (GTDB taxonomy): Bacteria > Babelota > Babeliae > Babelales > Vermiphilaceae > DASZEX01. The sequence continues at coordinate 12,382 of DASZEX010000051.1, forward strand.
GCACTTACTATATTATCCATTTCTGTTTTCATATTATCATCATCTCCAAAACCAAAGAACCGTGCAACGTTATATAATGCACATGCAGCAGCAACAAGATATGATATCGTAGGCAATTGTCTTGCAATACCAACTTGCTGACTTTCTTGATTATATTTGCTCTCACATTCTTCAATCGCAGCATACTTTTGCTGTAATTGTTCATCAATAGATATTTTTGAATCCATGCCCATTAATGGCAGGGAAAAACTGAGCGAAAGTAGTAATACTTTGTTCATATATACCTTTTGAAAATATAATAGAAGGCAATACAATTTTTATGCTATTTAAAATAATAACAGATTATTATTTATATGCAAGATACCCCTATGTACCAAATAAAATATCTTCAGCACATTATTATCTCATTGATTCAAAGTGAATTGCGCAGTACACTGGATCAAGTACTTATATATTTATTATGAGAATTGGTATGACACACACCGTACATACGCCATTAATGCAACAATATCATGATATAAAGGCTCAATATACTGATGCATTGTTGCTGTTTCAAGTTGGTGATTTTTATGAGTTATTTTATGATGATGCCAAACAAGCGGCTGCCTTTTTGGGTATTGCATTAACTTCCAGAGGCAAAGACGGCAATAATCCTATTCCCTTATGTGGTGTACCAGTACATACCAAAGACCATTATGTAGCCAAATTAGTCAAAGGTGGCTTTAATGTTGCGCTGTGTGATCAATTGGAACCAGCAACACCTGGCGTGGTGGTTGCTCGCGGCGTCACTCAAGTGCTGACTCCTGGTACCTTAGTTGATGGTATATTGCTTGATGAAAAAAAATCATCCTATTTATTTTCTTGCTTTCCCACGGTTGATAATTGCGGACTTTTATTTGGTGAACTTTTAAGCGCACAATTATTTGCCACTGCATTACCTACGCATGCTGAGCGTAACTTGGAAGGCGAAGTCCAACGGTTTTTCCCTGATGAAGTATTATTACCAAGCACGCAGCTAGGCAAACAGTATGCACAGCGATTCAAACAATGGGGATATCATATTACCATTATTGATATACAAGAAACCGTTCCTGTCACTCTTGATGGATGGATTAAAGAACAATTTGGCGCTGACATTTGGAATCTTTTTGGCCATTACAGTGCACTCAAGCAGGCTTTTTATTCTTTCTATAATTATATACAACGAAACCAACGAACTGCCATTAATCAATTTCGCACGGTCAATTTTTATAAACCAGATGAATATCTTTTATTGGATGCAGCAACACAACGCAATCTAGAATTAACTAAAAATAATTATGACAAAAGTAGTAAAAATAGTTTATTTTCTATATTAGATCATGCACAAACAGCTATGGGATCACGTGTATTGCGTAATTGGATTACAAGACCGCGCGTAGATTATGAAACTATAGTACAGCGGCAAGATTGTATTGCATTATGCATACATCAACCGTCTTTGATGCATCATTTACCTTCTCTGCTGACTTCTGTTGGCGATATAGAACGAGTTGTCGGCCGTATTGGTCTTGACCGTGCACCGCTGCATGATTATGTGCATCTAAAACAAGCATTACATACTATTCCTCATATTGCTGATATATTACAGGCTCATACACATTTGGAACTAATACACACAACTGTTGCATTATGCCAATCATTTGCACCTGTTGCCAACATACTTGATCGTGCTATTAATGATGATGAAACAAAACCTTGGCTAATCAAAAAAGGATTTGATGCTGATTTAGATCGCATGCGTGATTTAGTACTACATAGTACTGACAAACTATCTGAACTAGAACGTACTGAGCAAGAACGTACCGGTATTTCATCACTAAAAATACGTTATAACCAAGTACATGGCTATTATATTGAAATAACCAAATCTAATCTTCATATGGTACCTAACTATTATATGCGCCGCCAAACATTGGTAGGCAAAGAACGGTTTATGATTCCTGATTTACAAAAACTTGCCTATGATATTGAGCATGCACGTATTGATAGCGATGAACATGAAAAGCGTTTATTTATTCTTATCAAAAGGGAAATAGCACAACAGGTTAGTGCATTACGTAAATTAGCACATGCATTGAGCCATTTAGATGCATTAGTTTCACTTGCACTTGTTGCACGCAATAATAAATACGTATGCCCATCATTTAATACCAACGAGCAAATTTCTATTATTGGCGGCAGACATCCCGTTATTGAATCACTACTGGCAGAACGATTTATTCCGAATGACACTACGTTTGATAATGAACAATCAATGCTTATTATTACTGGACCAAACATGGGAGGAAAATCTACCTATTTGCGTCAAGTAGCTCTTATATGTATTATGGCACAAATGGGTTCCTATGTGCCTGCGCAATCAGCAAACCTATTTTTGCTTGACCGTATTTTTACTCGTATAGGCGCAGGTGATTATCTTGCTGAAGGAAAAAGTACTTTTTTAGTTGAAATGGAAGAAACTGCTACTATTTGCACACAAGCAACCGCATCTAGCTTGGTTATTCTTGATGAAGTTGGCCGCGGCACTAGTACGTTTGATGGACTTGCTATTGCTCAAGCAGTTGTTGAACATATATTATTACGCATTGGTGCTCCCTGTTTATTTGCTACGCATTATCATGAATTAACAAAACTGGAAACAGAATACCCAGGCGTAGTGAGTTACTATGCTGCAAGTACAAAAACTACCAATGGCATCGTATTTTTATACAAAATGGTACGAGGTACTGCAGATGGTAGTTTTGGTATTGAAGTAGGTAAATTAGCACAATTACCACCAACTATTATTAATCGCGCTCAGGAAATACTCAAACAATTATATAACCAATAGTATCTATCTATAAAAAAAGGAGTGATGTGTTCAATTGTATATATTATTTTTGTTTGTGCCTATGTACGGTAAATAGCATAGGCTGTGGATTAACTGTTGTATATCCTCACCATGAATCAGATCCCCAAGCAGATCTTTTACATCTTACTCATCTTATGACATTACAAAGTAATAGAGGTCAAGATGGTATAGGAATTTCAGCAATTCGTTATCACTCTGACACCATGTACATAAATACCGTGCATGCTATTAATGATGATGCACTAGAAAAAGTATCACATACTATAGAACAGAAACTACGGCATAATTATACCAATGAATCTCTAAAAAAAGTGGCTTATATTGGCCATATACGGTATAGCACCTATGCGGGTATTGCTGAAGAATATTGCCAACCAATAGTACATAGCACCAAATCGTCTCTCTGCCTTGCCGGTAATTTTAATATTACTAATAGTGCCGACGTTTGTACTTTTTTACATAAAAAAGGAATAGATACATTACCAGAATCTGATACTGGTATTATTATTGAACTTATTAATTACTTTTGGGATCAAGAATCAAAAGATACTATTGATCATATTCGGGTACTAAAAAAAACAACTGAATTACTTGATGGTGGCTATGTTTTTGCCGGATGTTTTCCTGACGGCACTCTATTTGTATATAGAGATCCTGCAGGCATACGTCCTTGTTTTTGTTATACTACTGATACACATACTATTATTGCATCTGAACGTAGTGCCATACAAGAAGTATATGCATGTTCCTTTGATGAAATTAAGGCTCTTGAACCTGGGCATCTTATTTTAATAGCATCTGACAGTACCTATATACAAACAAGACTGCATGATGTAATACCAGCCCGTCATTGCATTTTTGAACAGATATATTTTAGTTGCGCAAAAGATCCGATTATATATGCACAACGCAAAGAATTAGGTATGCATGTTGCTGCTTCAGTACTGGAAGCATTGCAAGGCAATACTCAGAATGTTATTTTTACGTATGTACCCAATACCTCATATACAGCATTTTGCGGTATGATTGAAGAGATTGAACGATTAAAAGAATGCACAATACAATCTATTCAATTATTACAAAAAAATAAACAAAAAAGAACCTTTATTAGTTCTAGCGCTACTCGCCAAGAAATAGTCAGTTCTATCTATGAATATAGTGCTTATCCCATTACTCCCGATGATACTATTGTTATTTTGGATGATTCCATTGTACGTGGTACCACTATGCGTCATATTATACAGCAACTTGCTCAGTTAAATCCAAAAAAAATTATAGTAGTAAGTGCAACACCACCTATTATGTATCCTGATTGCTATGGCATTGATATAAGCCAAATAGGTCAACTTATTGCATTTCAGGCAGCTATATCTATACTACAAAAAAATGGAAATCAATATCTGCTTGATGCCATAGCCAAACAAGCATACAATAATATATCTTCAACACAAAAATCAGATAGAGATATACTACATCAGTTATATCATCATATTGATAAAAAAAGCTTAGAAATGGAAATAGCCAACTTATTATATCCGCACTCCGGCTGGCAGGGGGAACTCCATGTAATGTATCAAACATTAGATGGCCTTTATACATCTATGCCTGGTTATACGGGAGATTGGTATTTTACTGGTAATTACCCGACACCTGGCGGATATAAAGTTCTGGATAGAAGCTATCTACAATGGTATCAAGGTATAGATAATCGAGCTTATTAAAATACATACTGCTATATACAAGTAATTTCATAAAAAAAATCCCTTATAATAACCTTTTACCATATACATTAATATAATAATGGCCAATATTATTTGCTTTCGCGAAATAAACCGTTGCAATTTGAAAAAATAATAATGCATAATAAAAATGATTACACATACTCAAAAAAGAAAAGAGTATTGAATAATAGAAAATGGATATATATAAAAAAAGGAGGTATGCAATGAAGCTTTCTAATTATATAAAGTATACTACTATGATATGCACCTTAAGCAGTTCCTTAGGGGTTTTGGCCTATACAGTTCATTTAATTAATACTACTGATGGAAACATAACAGGAAACGTAAATATAGCAGCCTCTTCGCTAATTTGTCCTAACCATGAAATAAATATTGCCCCTCACGGCGAGGAAAAAATCGAAATATGGGGGTGTTGTGTTAAGTCCATTAACATATATGCTACAAGTGGTACAAATAAAGGTCAATCAGCAGAAAGAGACTATGGTATAGCATGTCAAGATATTACCCTGAATATTACCGGAGATTATCACAACCATCTTAGACTTGAAACACCGTAAAGAGATCTGGTAGATGCTCATTTGGACTAAAACTAAAGAATCATTTCTGTCTTTGTGTCAGTTTGCTTCAGCAATGCATAATTTTAAGCTTGCAGGAATTTTCGGATAAGCTAATACACTATTTATTTGGCATATGTTGAATTAATGCGGAATATAGTAATCCCGGTTAAACAATGCTCGCATTCTTGTAGGTATTTCCTTTATATATTGTTTTGAACTTTCCAAAGGTCTTACCCATACGCTATTAAAATGAATTGATTGATATTTATACCAATCCGCTGACAAAAAATAAGTGATTGTTTTACACAAAATTCCGTTGCAGGAGATGCGGTTTCAATGCTGCTTAGTAGTTGTCAGCGGATTGGTATTAGATAGTTGACTTTTCATCCTTTTTTCTAAATAATTAACCAAAAAATTATACAACCTTTTTAGTTGGACTGGACCATTTTCTATTGGATGTACATTAAAGGATATGGTTCTATCTAAAGTATTTTCATCCAATTGAACTGCTTGATCTTGATAATTTTCAATAAAAGCACCGCTACTCTGCGACTGTTTATTAATTGCCATATCATATAAAAAATCAGGATCATTCAATAATGAACTGACCATATTAAACAGATATTCTATAGAAGGAATTCGCTGATAGCGGCTTATAAATAATTCCTTCTCTTCAATATCTTTTAATACTATTTTTTCGGTATCCCAGGATATTGTGGCTTGAGTAGGTTCTAATATAACCGTCATATCAAATATACCCTTATTACCAATTCTTGCTATAGGAAAGGGTTTACCGGCCATAATACGACCTTTTATATGGAGGGTAATAGAACTTTGACTTCCTCCAGATAAATCTTCAATAATTTTGGACGTATACATTAATTCTAATCCATAAACCATAGCAGAAACCAGGAACATCAAAAATAAGCTATATATATGCAATTTCATTCAATATCCTCTATTTTTATTGGCATGTATTCTCTTATTAGTATATCTAATCATAATCATCATTTTCAATAAATATTTCTTATTTAATAACATTATTATTGATTTTTATTGATTTTGTTATAAACCATTGCAATTAGAATTATTAATTGTGCATTATAAAAATGAAATACCCTATAATCAAAAGGGCTATAGAGTAACAGCAGTTAATGTAAATATACTTATGAAAGGAAGGTTATATGAAACTTAATACTTATCTAGTGTATGCCATATTGGCTAGCAGCATTAGTCTAATTACCGAAATATCTGCAAATCAAATACGCGTAGCCAATAACACCGATGGACAAGCAGATGTCATAATTGATATAGCAGCCGCCTCATCGCTCTGTCCAAACCATGAAATACACCTTGCTCCACAAAGTGAACAAAGCTTTGATATTGGCCTCTGTTGTGTGAAAGCTATTCATGTATTTGGAATAACAGGTTCTATCAAAGGTCAAAAATTTGAACGAGACTTTGGTATAGCATGTCACGATATCAGTATAATAGTTAATAAGAATAATGATAATAGCATGAGAATAGACTTATTTTAGAATAATGAAAAACAAAAAAAGGAGATTATATGAAACTTAATACCTATTTAATGTATGCCATATTGGCTAGCAGTATTAGTCTGATTACTGAAATATCTGCTTATACCGTACGCGTAGTCAATCAAACTGACGGAGCAGCAAAAGTCATAGTTGATATAGCAGCCCCTTCATTGATCTGTCAAAATGCAGATTTCGGCGTTTCTTCACAAAAGGAAGTCAGCATAGGAACTGGTGGCTGTTGTGTAAAAGCAATTCGTATACAGGGACTAACAGGTTCTATCAAAGACCAAACAGCTGAAAAAGACTTTGGTATTGCATGTCGCGATATCAATGTAAAAATTAAGAAGGATAATGACAATAGAATGACAATAGAATTTTTTTAGAATAATGAAAAACAAAAAAGGACGGTTATACTATGAAACTTAATACCTATTTAACATATGCCATATTGGCTAGTAGTATTAGCATGATTATGGAAATATCTGCCAATAAAGTACGCATAATTAATACAACCCGTGATGTGATATCTGCAAAAATAGAACCAGCTTCATTAATATGTTCAAACCAGGAAATGCACATTGCTCCACAAAGTGAACAAAGCATTGATATTGGTGAGTGTTGTGTACAAACAATTCGTATACAAGGATTAACAGGTCCTATACGAGGCCAAACAACTGCTCGCGCTTTTGGTAATTTATGCAAAGACATCAAAATAATAATCAGAAGGAATAGTGATAATACTCTTGATTTTGTAGATTAATAAGAATAAAAAATGAGGTTATGTATGAAACTTAATATTTATCTGAAATATATCACTATAGTATATGGTGTCAGTATAGCATCCGGTATATCGGCCTATTACATTCGCTTTACAAATTCAACTGATGGTGAATCAATTACAGATATCAAATTAGCTGGTTATAAAACCCCTTGCTCAAATAAGCAAATAACAATAGCGCCAAATAGTGAACAAGTAGTGGAAAATGGTGATTGTTGCGCACATAGCATTCAAGTACGAGGAACCAGTGGTTCAATTAAAGACCAAGTAAAAGAAATAGCGCCAAAGATGCTTGGAACTCCATGCAATAACTATTCAATAATTATCAAAAACATCGATGGTGTATTAGTAATTGAACAAAGGACGACAGGCGGAGCATTGATGGTGCATTCGTAATTGAACAATGAGGTTATGTATGAAACTTAATATTTATCTGAAATATATCACTATAGTATATGGTATCAGTATAGTATCCGGTATATCGGCCGATCACGTTCGCCTTATAAATACAACTGATAGCGAAACAAGTGCAGATATAAAAATAATTGGTTATAAAAGAGAGCAACGTTGTTCAAATAAGCAAATAGTAATAGCGCCAAATAGTGAACACGTAGTGGAAATTGGCGAATGTTGCGCATACAGCGTTCAAGTACGAGGAACTAGTGGTTCAATTAAAGACCAAGTAAAAGAAATAGTGCCAAAGATGCATGGGATTCCATGCAATAGCTATGCAATAAATATCAAAAACATCGATGGTGCATTAGTAATTGAACAAAGCCGATGGGTGGAACATTGATGGGTGAATTAGTAATTGAATAAGGATAAAAGAAAAATAAAAAACAAAAAAAGGAGGTCTGTATGAAGTTTTCTAATTATATAAAATATACTGCCTATGATTATCAAAAAACAATAGATAATACCCTTGTTCTTGTAGAAGGATAATCATGAATATCAAACAATATTGCATACTATTAAGTTTTTTTCTAGCATCTAGCCTGTATGGTTTATCTGTAACTATAGTTAACAACACTTCACATGATTTTAATTATACTATTACGCTTAATCCATACCAGGCTGTATGTACAACAAAAACAGATATTATTAATGCGGGACAAAGTAAAAATCTTAATATTGGAAGCTGTTGTGTACAAAATTTTATAATTAAATCAACGAGCGTTAATGCACAAGGTCAATTTATAGAAAAATCTATACCATCATCAATGGCACAATTTGGCGTATGCTGGAAAGATCTTACTTTTACTATTAATGAGACTGATGGCGCTATAACAGTAATTGAATCACAAATGGAATTAAAAAAAGGAGTAAAATAATGAATATATATAAATATATAGTAGGCTTGGGCCTATGTATAAGTTTTCATGCATTTGCATGGGATCAAAAAATCGAAAATAAAACTGATGGCGAAATTCTTGCAAAAATAAAGTTGCTGGCTGCGTTTTTTGGTATGGTATATCAAAACATCACTATGATAATTAGGAATAATAATAATACCCTTATTTTAGAATAATAAGGGACAAAAAAAGGAGGTTCTGTATGAAGATTTCCAATTATATAAAATATACTGCTATGGTATGTGCTTTAACTGGTACTGCAGAAGTACTTGCTCAGATAGAGTACCAAATTCGGTTGGTAAATACTACCGATGGTGAGATTATGGCAGAAGTCGAATTAGCTGGTGGACAATGGATTTGTCCTTCGCCTCGTGCGTTTGGCACACCAATACCACCAAATGGTGAAGCTACCCTAAATGTTGGAGCATGCTGCTCAAACTTAGTTCGAGTACGAGGAACCAGTGGTTCGATTAAAGGTCAAGTAAAAGAAATGACACCACCAGTAACTGGTTTTGGTATAGCATGCCACGGTTACACTATGATTATCAAAAAAACAATAGATAATACCCTTGTTCTTGTAGAAGGATAATAGATGAAACTATAACTTGAGATTACATTTTAAAAATGGAGGAATATATGAATATATATAAATATATAGTAGGTTTGGCCCTATGTATAAGTTTTAACGCATTTGCATGGGATCAAAAATTTCAAAATAATACTGATGGCGAAATTCTTGTACGAGTAAATTATTCAGCACCTGGTATTTGTTCTATAAAAGAAGATATTATACCTGCAGGAGGAAGTATAAGCTTGTCGCAAGGTTGGCTTGGAGGATGTTGTGTTAGCAGTATAGATTTATATTCACGTAGTGGTAGAGCACGAGGCAAAGTATATACATTTGAACCACCACGCGCTGGTATTAATATGACCTGTGCACATGTACATGTCACTATTATGCTTACTGCTGATGATAATCTTACGGCAGCTGTAAGTATATCATCTTGATAATTTAAAATATGCACACTGAGAATATTCAGTGTGCATATTTTACCCTTTAAAAATGGAGCAAACAATGAATATATATAAATATATAATAGGCTTGGTTCTATGTATAAGTTTTCATGCAAATGCTACATGGAGGCAAGATTTTTACAATAATACTGATGGCGAAGTCTTTGTACGAGTAATATATACGAACCCCGATATTTGTCCCATAAAAGAAAATGTTATACCTGCAGGAGGAAATTTACATTTGGAGTATTCATCGGGGGTTCGTGCTGGAAAATGTTGTGCTACTGATATAGAGTTATATGCACGTAGTGGAAAAGCTGCCGGCCAAGTATATAAATATACAATACCATCACTTCCTCCTATTGGTACATGTGCATTGGTACTTGTTAATATTTTTCTTACTACTGATAATAATCTTACCGCAGATGTAAGCGTACGTCGGTAATTTAAAGTATACATATTGAATATCCTTCAATGTGTATATTTTACCTTATTATCCATTCCTTTTATAGAATACCATGCGAACATTTACAGAAAAGTAAACTTTTTTTATACAATCGGTACACTAAATTACAGAGCTTTTTTATAGCATGAAAATTGAATATAATAGCATTGGATATATATCCGCATGAGCAAACATTTTACTCATTTACATTTACATTCAGAATATTCTCTTTTGGATGGGGCTATATCCCTTGATAATCTTGTATCTTTTGGCGTTGCAAATAAACTTCAGGCTCTGGCTATTACTGATCATGGCAATATTTTTGGTGCAGTAAAATTTTTTCAAAAATGCAAAAAAGCTGGTATTAAACCTATACTGGGTATGGAAGCATACTTGACTGAAGACGCACATATAAAAAATGCTTCAAAAAAATATTACCATCTTATCTTATTGGTACAAAATGAAATAGGTTATAAAAATCTGTGCAAGCTTATATCATTTTCGTATCAAAAAGGCTTTTATTTCAAACCTCGTATTGATTATGCAACATTAGAAACATACGCGCAAGGTCTTATAGCAACTACTGCATGTTTGGGCGGTCATATCCCCACATTATTGGAAGAAGGAAAAGAAAAAGATGCACATGCACGTATTGATTGGTTCCTCAAAACATTTGGGGAAGATAGATTTTATCTTGAAGTGCAGCCGGAAGATCAATCTGCACAAATAAGTCTTAATCAAAAATTATATGATATTAGTATACGTCGGGGCATTCCTCTTATTGCCACAGGAGATTGTCACTATGTACATAAAAATGATCGGGAAGCTCATGAAGTAATGCTTGCATTGCAAACGCATGATACAATGGATAACCCTAGTCGCTATTCATTTGGTGATTGTCGCGTTTTTATGCGTACCCAGCAAGAAATGCTTGACATTTTTGCTCATCATGAAAGTGCTATTTGGAATAGTGGTGATATTGCAGATAGATGCACATTTGATTTTCAAACAGGTACGTTATTTTTTCCTAAATTTGAAATTCCCACTAATCATACACCAGCCAGTTATTTTTCTTTTAAATGCAAAGAAGGTTTTGAACGTCTATATAATAATGGGTATATCAAACAAGACGATCATATACACTATATCCAACGACTTGAAACAGAAATAGCACTTATTGTTCAAATGGGTTTTGTTGAATATTTTTTAATTGTAAGTGACTTTATTCAATGGGCATACCGCAATAATATTCCGGTTGGTCCAGGCCGCGGATCTGCTGCAGGATCACTAGTATCATGGGCATTGCAAATTACCAATATTGATCCGATTAAATATAACTTGCTCTTTGAGAGATTTTTAAATCCCGAGCGTATTTCAATGCCTGATATTGATATTGATTTTTGTATCGATGGTAGAGATAAGGTTATTGAATATGTACGTAATAAATATGGACATGATAAAGTATGCCATATTATTACCTTTGGAACTATGCTTGCCAAAGGGGTACTTAAAGATGTTGCCCGTGCATTGGGATTTTCTTTTGAAGATTCACAATCCATTACTGACCTTATTCCTGATCAGCTTAAAATCACATTACATGAAGCAATTGAACAAAAACCGCAGTTAAAACCACTTATCGCAAACAATCCTCGTGTTACTAAATTATTTGATATCGCATTTAAGCTAGAAGGTCTTACCAGACATGCATCCAAACATGCTGCGGGTATTGTTATTTGTCCCGAACCAGTAGAAGAGATGTTGCCGGTATATGTACCACCCAAAACTGATGAGCTCGTGGCACAATATGGCATGTCTGAATTGGAATCCATTGGATTTTTGAAAATAGATTTACTAGGGCTGAAAAATCTTACACTCATTGATCATACATTAAAATTAATAGAACATAATTACAATACAAAAATTATTATTGATCAAATACCTTTAGATGATTCATTAACATTTACTTTAATATGCAATGGTAATACTTCTGGTGTATTTCAATTGGAATCCGAGGGACTAAAGGATGTACTTCGTAAATTAAAACCTACGGTATTTGAAGATATTATTGCGGTCAATGCCTTATATCGGCCTGGTCCACTTGGTTCTGGAATGGTAAATGATTTTATTGAACGCAAACATGGAAGACAGGCAATATCATATATCTTTCCTGAACTTGAACCGATATTACAAGAAACGTATGGCGTTATTGTATATCAAGAGCAAGTCATGAAAATAGCATCTGCTATTGGTGGCTATTCATTAGGGGAAGCTGATATTTTGCGTCGTGCTATGGGCAAGAAAAAAGCAGAAGTAATGCAAGAACAATCCGTATTATTTGTACAAAAAGCGGAGAATCGTGGATTTGATGCAAAAAAAGCGCAAGAATTATTTGATTTAATGGCTTACTTTGCAGGTTATGGATTTAATAAATCACATTCAGCCGCATATGCATTAATTGCATATCAAACTGCATATTTAAAAGCTAATTATCCTGCAGAATTTATGGCATGCCTTATTTCTCTTGAAGCTCATAATGCAGATAAGATGGTATTTTACTTGCAAGAAGCAAAAAATATGAATATTCCTATTCTTGCTCCAAATATTAACACGTCAGATATTGCATTTACGGTACATAAAAACAGTATTATATTTGGTCTTCAGGGAATCAAAAATGTTGGGCTCGCTGCTCTGGAAAATATCATTCAAGAACGCAATAAAGAACCATTTTTTGATCTTTTTGATTTTTGTTGTCGTATTGATTTGCGCACAGCCAATAAGCGTGTTATTGAAAATCTTATTTGCGCCGGGGCTTTTGATATCCTTCCTGGCACGCGCGCACAAAAATATACTGAACTTTCTATAATAATGGACAAAGCAGCTGCCTACAAAAAAAATAAAGAAACTGGACAAATGGATTTATTTGGGCTTGTACAAGCTCATACTAAAACAGAAAAAACTACGTATATATTTGAAAATCAATCAGTCTGGAATAATAAAGAATTACTTGAACATGAAAAAGAAGTTATAGGATTTTATTTAAGTTCTCATCCTATTGAACATTACAGTAAACAATTGCGCTATTTTGCACTTCCTTCTTTTACTAAAATTCTTTCTTCTATATCTACAAAACATATAGAATCAAACAATTCTTATAGTGTTACCTGTTGTGGTATTATTAAAAAAAGAAAAGATATCACTACCAAAAAAGGTGATGCTATGTCTTTTATTACCTTAGAAGATCAAGATACTACTGCAGAAATTATATTATTTCCTAAAGTATTTGCAAAAACATCTGCATGGTTAGATCACTATGAATTATTTATTGTTCAAGGCACGGTAGATACTACCAGTACAGAATTATTAAAAATAAAAGCCAATAGTTGCATACCACTACAACTAATCGAAACAGAACGTACTATTATACAACGTATCACATGCACCATACCATCAACTTCAACTCCGACTATGTTTTCGGAAATCAAAACTCGATTTGGCCATGGTGATATATCTCTTGAGTTTTTAGTGGAGGAAAATAATCAACTTGTGCGTATAGCAACAAAAAAACGTATTGCATTACATTTTGATACCTTGCAATTCTTGGAGGAAACGTATGGTATTACGACACGATGTTCTCTATAAAGAATTATCTTTAATAATATGTAATACCAATGTATATATATCATCATCATATGCTTTTATTTTTGCAATAAACTGCTGTAATAATGTATCATCACCATGACGTATATATGCACGTACTGCATGTTGTGCAAAAAAATTAATACTGTGTATGGCTGATTTTTTTTGATTATATAATGCATATATAATAGAAGCATAACAATGTGCACGAGCACCAAACGAATGTAATTTTTCAATAATAGGCACTAAACCGCATAAAACATCATATAATTCCTGTTTTGCTAACACTACTGTTATTGTACTTATTAACTCCTGTAAACGCAAATCAAACTGAAGCAAACAATATAAATCAAATAGGTCATTGAGATTTTGTATATGGTATGGATCTATGGTACGTATATGTTCACATACAGATGCTGCTTCTAGCAAACGTCCAGACTGTTTGTATAAACATACTGCTGATTGATAACATTCTATTGCCTGTAATGGCATTTTAAATGCATAACACAAATCTCCTTTTAATTGTGTTGCTACTGCTCTATCATCTAATGAATGGGAAAGCAACCGATAAACACCAAATGCCCTTTCCCTTTCTCCTCGTGATACACACTCTGCAAGTGTAAACCATGCAACAGTATACTGCTCTGACGAAGAACGCATCATCCCTACCCTCTTTAATCGATAGCTCTCCTACTTTTTTAGCTCAATAAGGTGTATACCTCATTACATATTGTTATGCCCTTGCCCTTGCGGCATATTTTCTTTTTTTGGAGAAACAAACGTATTTAGTGTTTTTGGCACTCGCAATGTAGGGGATGTTCTACGGCCATCAAGATTAGTATCATTATTTACTGTTGTTTGCATTTGCTGAACGCGACGTATGGGACTTTTTTTGGCGGTACTTTCCTCTATATTCTGCTTGGATTGCATGCCATAAATACGTATGGTAAATAATACAATACTAACACATACACTCATTTTTTTCTTCATAGTAGACCTTTATATACCCATTATATACAGACAGATGCCACTAGAGTACTACAAACAAAAAGAGAAATGCAAGCTTATATTTATATTAAATGGTGCCGAGGGTCGGAATCGAACCAACGACGCTAAGCTCTTCAGGCTTACGCTCTACCACTGAGCTACCTCGGCAAGATGAAGTGAAGATATACAGAACTATGGTACTCATCAGGCTTTATTTGTCAAGCAATATCTTATATTTATCATTTTTTTTAGGTAAATATACCACTACCGATATGTTTGTGGTTGCTGCTTTATTGTTCATTTGGTAAACTATATATATTAAAATCTCTAAGGGTTACCCCATGAAAACCGCCATAGAACAGACAAAGCATGCATTTGACAATAGCATAGAAACAGCAAAGACAATAGCCGAATTAGAACAAATTCGTATAGCTTTTTTGGGAAGACACGGTTCTATTGTCAAGCTCATGGATACGCTCAAAACTTTACCTTTGGAAGATAAAAAAATATATGGTCCTTTGCTTAATAATTTCAAACAACATTGTATAGCAACCCTCGAACAGAAGATTTTACAATTACAACTTGATACAGAAAATCAAAAAAAATTATATAATACCTATTTTGATGTAACTACGTCTTATCCTGCACAATCTACTGGAACGCTTCATATATATTCTCAATTAATTGAAACATTAGAAAATATTTTTATTAATATGGGTTATACTATTGCCGATGGCCCGGAAGTAGAAACTGATTATTATAATTTTGAAGCGCTTAATATACCAGCACATCATCCTGCACGCGATATGCAAGATACCTTTTGGCTCGACATACCGGGCATGCTCTTGCGTACTCATACATCTACAGTACAAATTCATGCTATGCGCCAACAAAGACCTCCTCTTGCTATTTTTGCTCCTGGACGAGTATACCGCAATGAAGCAACTGATGCTTCTCACGATTTTATGTTTATGCAAGGCGAATGCCTTTTTGTAGATAAAAATGTTTCTATGGCTAATCTTCTTGCTACCGCACGTCTGTTTTTACGCACATTTTTTAATAATGAAACCATACAACTACGCATCCGACCTAGTTATTTTCCTTTTGTTGAACCCGGTATTGAAATTGACGCTTCATGTCCTTTTTGTAGCCAAGGATGCTCTTTGTGTAAATATACCAGGTGGATAGAACTTTTGGGAGCAGGACTAGTACATTCTCATGTATTATCTGCTGGCGATATTGATCCTGACATATATTCAGGTTTCGCATTTGGTTTTGGTCTTGATCGCTTAGCTATGATAAAATATAACATTAGTGATATTAGATTACTACGAAGTAACAAATTATCATTTCTATCACAATTTTAACCTTATCAAATAACAGCAATTTCTCGATCTTGAATATTTTTTGCATCTTCCATAGCTTGCAATAATATTTTTTCAATAGAAGGCCAATTAGATTGCGTTGTTAGTACTTTCCAACGAGACTGTAATGCCTGAGCGGTAATATCAAACTCATGAGATAGTCCACGCCATGAGCAATTACTAATCATTTTCCAACACATTAGCTCCATAAATTCTCTATTAGATAATTTACATTTTTTTGACACAATGGGTAGCTCTTGTTTTAACTCCCCCCATATTTGATCGGTAATAACAGTAGGCTTTATAAGTTCGCTGGGTGAAACTGTTTCTGTATCATTTATTGATAATTGTTCATAGCCATGATTAGCTTTTTTCAAAAGATCTATGATAGACCCTAATTCTTCTGGTTTGCAGCGTGTATTCATATTACGCCAGAAACGATTTGCCTGCGTCCCGCTCATACCATATGTGCATGGCACATTGTTCCATGATTTTTCTGGTTTCCTAAATTTCCAACATAGTGCTTCCATTGCATCACGTAAATTAAAAGTTTTAAATTGAAATAATTTATATGGAAAAACAGCATCTATTTCTTTCCATAAATCATCTGTTATGACCAAAGGATCATATATTTTTTGTATTTTTTTTGGTGCTGGATTATCGTCACTATTCTTTCTTCTTTTTTTTGTAACAGGTGAATCCTTATATATTTCAGTCTTGGTCATCGATGCTTCTATATCTTGCATATATATAATAGGAGTCTCAATAAATAAATTATATGCTATATCAATATAGTCCCGTGCTATTTCAGGATATTTGGTAAGATCAAGGTAACTTCGTATTTGCATGTGAGTATCTTGACGAAATTGTTGGGGCCATTCAAATTCACATACTATATCTTCCGGTAATTCAATGGAATGATCATTACACAAAGAAGCCCAATGTTTCTCATTATGTATAGTTGGTTTAAAAGAAAATCGTTCTAATGGTCTAAAATCAATGTGATATTCATGCAATGTATTTAAAAGAGATAGTGTGCAGGCAAGTAAATGACTATCATAGTATGTCTTCGTTTTATGCGGCATTATACATAAATTTACTTCTTCACCGTTTGCATAAATAGCACAAGGTACTTTTTCTGATAGAGTCCCTGCTTGAATGGTGATAGACGGAAAATCAGCCGCATATACTATAGTGCTTATTAATATACTCCCAATTACCAACATATATTGCATAGTAAAAATCCTTTTAATAAATGACAACATACAAGAATTGTGTCTAAATCATAAAATTTGTCAAGTAATATTCGATAAATAAAACCGGGATGTTTTTAATGCAAATATCAAATATACATTTTTATTGAAAATTATAACAACACTGTTCTATACTGCAATTGAAGTGAATGTTAATATATTTATGGAATGCATATGTATAGATTGGATATATTCTTTTATATACTAACGATACACATACCTATCATACATGCATGTCCTACATGTATAGGTCTGCCTAAACCAGGAACTCGCCCGTATTTTGAACAACATGGTATTAATCATCATGGGCAAACTATATTCCTCCATAAGAACCTACAGAATAACAGCTCTCAAGCTCTATCTATCATACACAAACAATCTTCAGCATTACCTACATATATTCCTAAACCAACTCACTGATCCCTATACTTTATTTCTTGTATTGCCTTTAATAAAATAGGTTCTATTTGCTTGCACAATACACCAAGATTTTTCCATTTTCTGCCTATATTCTCTCCTTGTATACCAAACCTACTCTGCAGTAAATCAGTCCAAGGAATATTATAATATAATTTCCATGCTACTGCTTCCATAAATTGTCTATTTTTAATCCGAGTGCCTGATACATTATCAGTTGGCAATATAGATTCAAGTGCAGACCATATATCATCAGATATAATAAAAAAAGGTTCAACGTTTTTATGTGATGATTTGGGATTGCTATTGGCTTTATGTAAAATTTTTTCTATTGTTATATATCTTTTATAATCAGATCGAGTTTTTAATCTCTGCAATGCATGGCGCGCTGTTCCAGGATTTACAGCAAAACTAAGTGGCAAATCTTTCCAAGAAATTTTTGGATTTCTTAATTTCCAACAAAATGTTTCACAAAGTGGTACCCAATATTCCTTCTGATCCGATTTTGTTCGGAATTTTTCAAAAGGAATATATATATTTAATTCATTCCATATGACATCAGTAACCACCTTACGTTCGTCATCAGATGTGCACGTATCTAATTTTTGTATTGGCAAAATGTCATTAATACACCTTTTTTTTGTTTTTGGCTGTACACTATTGGTATCATTTGTATTTTTTCGTTTATACAATCTTACATTTTGCAATGTCATTGCTTGTACTATATCACGCATATCAAGTACTGGTTTTTCTGTAAATAATTTTTCTAAAATCATACTATAAGACTCAGCAAGATTAGGATAAAAAGATAAATTGACATAACTTTGTACGGTAATAGTAGTTTTTTGATCACGCAAATGAGCTGGCCAATCAATAAAATCACTATTTTCATCTATGCTATTTTTCTCTATATCATCTTCATTCGTCTTTGTATCGGCAATTAATGGCCACCATACCGTATTATTATGCATATGTTCATTAAATGCAATCCTCTCCAAATAGCGCATGTCAATATAATTATTATGTAATGCATTACAAGTATGTATTGCTGCATGCAATAATTGATTATCTTTTTCTGGACCTGTATTAAAAGACAACACGGTTAAATCTGCTATAGTATCATTATTATAAATTGTAAGCGGTATATCTTTTGATTCGTCTCCTACATGCAACGTAAGTATTGGTAATTCTGATCCATATAGTTTTGTTCCTATAACCAAACACATGCAAAAAAACCTTGATATATATAGCTTTATCTTCATGCCAACCTTTATAAAAATTATGTAGATGTATTTCGAAAACTAATTGTGTCTAAATCATAAAACTTGTCAAGTAATTGCAGAATATTATATGTACTCAAATAATACACAAATAACAAATAGAAACTTTTGTTGAAAAACAAGGCGGTATATGATATACTATATGTATAGATAAACGCATAATAGTATGAAAGGATATACCGATATGAATTTAAAAAAAATACTAACCTATATATGTATTGGGTTACATCTTACTCAATTACATGCCATACATAAAGTAAAAGGTGAAATTCTTTTGCGTGATAATGGCCATATTACAGCAGTACTTGAAGGTTCTTCTACCCATATTATATTGCCAGAACCAGGCAACCATGATATTACCCACATGAATGATACTATTGTAAATCCTGCCAATACTATGCTGCAACATGGCGGTGGTGTAGCTGCGGCTATCAGCAAAGCAGCAGGTCCTGAACTACAAGCATGGTCCGATGCTATCCCACTTTATAAAATTAATCCACCCTATAGAGTAAAGATTGGCCAAGCTATTATCTCCCCTGCATTTAACTTAAAAAAAAGAGGAATCAACTATATAGTACATACTGTTGGTCCTGATATGCGTGATACTCAACAAGCAAAAAATGGCGATAAACTGTTATATGATGCATGGTATAATGCATTGCAAGTAGCAGCATGCCATGATCAATCTATTAAAGAAATATACTTCCCATCAATTAGCACCGGTATATTTGGATTTAATAAAAAGCGTGCTGGTGAAATTGCCATACAAGCAATTACTGATTTTATACGCACATATCCAAACCGATTTGCAAGCATTACTATTGTATTATGGCCTGATACTTTTGATGCATATGCCAACGCAATTGAAAAAATTATTGATGGACCTACCGTTAATTGCTAAAAGGAATTATGTGCAAAAAACAACATTATTTTATTATATTCTATTATTCCTTTATCACTGCATGGCATGGGAAAAAAGCCAATTGCACATTTTGATACAGATTCAAATAATACAATAATTAACAAATATTACATTTATTTAAGAATTCAACATTTTTATCCATATGCAACTATTTAAAAGATCAATATATCAATTTAATAGCATTTATCG
The DNA here is from genome assembly GCA_035940365.1 of Candidatus Babeliales bacterium. GTDB lineage: Bacteria > Babelota > Babeliae > Babelales > Vermiphilaceae > DASZEX01. The sequence goes on from DASZEX010000051.1 coordinate 32,749, forward strand.
CCATACAACCATACTCTTTTTGCCGCAAATTTTATGATAAGTGTAGCGAGCTCCTAGGCATTGTGTCGCTGGCAACAGCTTTGAGATATTAATGCTATACCTGTTTAGATTTTTTCACTGAAAATACCCTTTAAATACAGGAATTTTGATAAACCGATCGTGAATTATTGACTTTTAGTCAATAATATTGATATATTATATTTGTATAAATATTTTTCTAAAAGGATAGTAATGTATATGTTTTTCAAAAATTTCTTATTACTTATAATGACTTGCATATTGTATACGGCAACAATGCCTATGCAGAATATAAAAAATTATTTTTATAAATGGTTTTCATCTAACAAAGCTCAAGAAAAAACACAACCGATTATAGAAGAAACGCCTGCTAAAACTATAAGTTGGCAAACACGACTTTTAAATATTTTTAAAAAAACCCCATCTCCTGAAGAAGAAACCAGGATTGCTCCTTCTCTGGAAAAAGGACTCATTAGAACTCCATCTGAAATATTCGAATATAGGACCTTAGATTCAGAAAAAGATGTGGAATATTCTAAAGAAGAGATGCTTTCAGCTTTTGAAAATATAAAAAACCATTCACCGGAAGCACTTGCAGAGAGTTACCAAGCTCTGGATTTGGAAACAACTGCTCCATTTAAAGAAGTACAAGAAAATTATAAATTTCTTATACAAGGTCTTCAAGACAAAGAATTAAAGCTTTTAGATGAAAGAATGATGTTACTTCAAAAAGAACGAGAATCTAATGTACCAACAAGCACAATCAGTAAAAGTGAGCTTCAGCAGAGTATAGCCGATTTGCTCAACAATATTGATGATGAATTACAGAGTATTGAGAATCAAAAAAAGTTTACCGAAGATGCGTATACACTTATTAAGTATCACTCACCCGAAATGTTAGAACAAAGTTATCATATATTACAGGTAAATCCATCAGTAACGTTACGTGCATTGGAAAAGCAACATCATGAACTTACAAAGGAAAATCGCGAAAATCAAGCTATGTGGCGTACGGTTGAAAGGGGACAAAGAATGCAAGGTATAAAGCCAAAAATATCCGAAGGATTGATAGAGCAAGAAGAAAAGCTTAAAAATATAGATGAAGCTTATAATATAATAAAATTTCAATCACCTTCTCTTTTAGATGAAAGCTACAGGATATTAGAATTAGATCCAAGTGTACCATTTGAACAGGTAGCAGATCAATGGGTTAAATTACGCAACCAATATCGTACAGAAGGCAATTCTCAAGCAAACGCTGATTTATGGAATGCATATCTTTTGATAAAAATGAGATCTCGTGATATGCACTATGCAACATTAGGATTAACACCCAATACACCATTTATGCTGGTACGTAAACAATATGCAGATATCGTTAAATATCTAGATCAAAAGTCTGATGATCTTTTAAATAAAAGATTTGCTGCCCTCAAAGAAAAAAGCAAATAATCTATAAAAAAGTAACAAAAGTAAGGTTATAATACATTCCATATTGTATTCAAAAATAATAGAGCTATCCTATTAGAGTGAACCATGTTTATATAAAAAAAGAGGAATAATGAAACGTATATATATAACTTTACTGTGTCTAATACCATTACCTATGGCAAGCATGCGCTATCCATATCTTAATCAATTGCCCGCCGATTCTTGTATTAAAAAAGCATGTTTGCAATGTCCAAAAGGACAGATTTTCAAAACTGATATTGAAAAGAAATGTTATTATTTAGAAAAAAAGCTGGAGGATATTCATAATACAGGTACTAATAGTAATGAAAATAGCGATATGCAAAAACATGCTATACATAGTATTCTAGGACCACATACCCCTGATGTATTTAAACGAGAAGAATATACATTATTTAATACTCTGGCATCAAAACTCAAAAAACAATGGCAAGCTCAACAAAATATATAATTATTGTGTATAATGCATCAAAAATGGCATTACTGCGTCTGTATTGAGTGAAATCGAATCAATACCCTGCTTTATACAATATGCAGCAAACTCTGAATAATCTGATGGTGCTTGGCCACAAATACCAATCGGTTTACCTGCTTTGTGCGCTGCCTCTATTGCCTGAGCAATAGCTAATTTTACTGCATAATCACGTTCATCAAACAATGATGCAAGATAGGTAGAATCCCGATCCACACCCAATATCAATTGAGTCAAATCATTGGATCCAATAGAAAAACCATCAAAGTATTGTGCAAATTGATCCATTAATAGCACATTTGATGGCAACTCACACATCATCCAATACTCTAGATTATGTTCACCGCGCACAAGTCCACTTTCATGAAGTATTGCAATTACTTTCGTGGCTTCTGTAATAGTACGGACAAAAGGGATCATGATCTGCATATTGCGCAAGCCCATAGTATCTCTGACTTTTTTAATTGCTGCGCATTCAAGTGCAAATGCTTCTTGATATTTTGTATGGTAATAGCGTGAAGCACCACGCAAACCCAGCATAGGGTTTTCTTCTTCAGGTTCAAAATAGATACCACCAATAAGATTGCGGTATTCATTTGTTTTAAAATCTGAGGTTCGTACTATAACTTTTTTGGGATACAATGCTGCGGCAATCATACCAATGCCATACGCTAATGTATCAATAAAAAAGGTTTTTGCATCTTTGTATGCAGCAGTTATGTGTGCAATGGTAGTATTCATTTTTTTGCTGATAACATCAGGATATAATAATGCAAGTGGATGTATACGTATATAGGTACTAATAATAAATTCTATGCGCGCCAAACCTACTCCATCTACCGGTAATTGTACAACACGCAATGCACTATCAGGATTTGCTATATTTACCAGTATTGATACTGGAGGTTTTGATACGTGTGTATAAGGGATCGTATGTTGCTTGAATGGTACAAAACTATCATAGACATAACCGATGGATCCATGGGAACAATCTAACGTAACTTTTTGATCATTCTGCAATAGGCGCATCGCATTGGACACTCCAATAATAGCAGTAATACCCAATTCCCTGCTTACTATTGCCGCATGGCAGGTTCGGCCTCCCTGCTGAGTTATAATACCTGCAGCACGCTTGAGTGCCGGTACCCAATCAGGATTAGTCATTGCAGTTACTATAATATCACCTTTTTGTATGCGATCTATATGCGCAATACTATCAACAATACGCACCGTACCTTGGCTGATGCCGGTGCCAATGCTGATGCCAGTCAATAAAGGTCTAATGGTACTATCAGAACATGTATAATAGGTAATAGTTGGCAATTGGTCAGCTTTTATTGCATAAATTGTTTCTGGCCGCGCCTGCAGAATATATAATTGCCCATCCATGCCATCATATGCCCATTCAATATCCATTGGTGTCCAACGGTTGTTTTTGGTGGAATAATAAGATTCAATAGTTATAATTTGTTTTGCCAAATCAAGAATCTGTGTATCAGATAAGGCAAATGCATTCTGCTTGCTTTTTGCTATTTTTATTATGTTAGTTGGTTCTTTTGATTTTTTTGCACTATATACAATCGCACTATGCTTGTCACCTCTTTGTTTTTTGATAATAGGAGCAAAACCTTGTATGAGGGTAGGCTTATGTACCATATATTCATCAGGCGTTACTATTCCTTGTACAATAGCCTCACCCAAGCCATATGAGGCATTAATCAGCACAATGTCTTTATTACCCGTTTCAGTATCAAGTGAAAAAGCAACGCCAGAAACTCCCTTGTCTGCTCTGACCATCTTCTGCACGCCAACAGAAAGGCCTACCTTCATGTGATCAAATCCTTTTTCTTGCCGATATATTATAGCGCGTGAGGTAAATAATGAGGCCATACTATTGCGTATTGCTGCACAAAGTTTATCCAATCCTTTAATATGCAAAAATGTTTCCTGCTGACCAGCAAATGATGCGCCAGGCAAATCTTCTGCAGTGGCTGATGATCGCACCGCCACATCAATATTAGATATATGATAGTGCGCACTCAAAGTTTTGTAGGCACTTTTAATTTCTTGGACAAGGTCATCAGGTACTGTGGCATTACTAATAAAAGAGCGAATCTTACTACTTATAGGTACTAATTGCGTTGCATCATCAGATAATAACGCAAGTTGTTGTTTGATTGGTTCAATAAGCTGATTATAGTGAAGTACATACCAATATGCCTGTGCAGTAATAGCAAAACCATCAGGAATAGTAATACCTTGGTTTGATAAATTACTAATCATTTCACCCAGTGATGCATTTTTGCCGCCAACAAGAGCTACATCTGCCATAGTAATTTCAGAAAAGCGTTTTATATACTTCATGCCATATGCTCCTTATTCATATGGCTATAGCATACTACATCTTTGGTTATACAAACAAAAAGGACCGGCTAAATGCCGGTCCTTTGATTTAGAAATTAATGAAACAGTGTATTTTAATTAGTTCTTTGACCACTTTATATAAGACATGCCACTTTTGTATAGTTTGCTTCTATTGGCATTTCCACGCCCATATATATTAGACATACCAGAAACATCACCTTTAATTAGTTTAGTTACCCACAATTGAGCCTTTGACATACCAGAAACATTAACATTTGCAGTTTGAGTTTTAAGATTTTGTGCATCATAGTTACTTTGACCACTAATATCAACATTTTGTTTAGTTGCTTTACCATCAATATGAACAACACTTTGTCCACTACAATCAACTTTTACTGCATTTGCAGATACTTTATGCATAGTAACTCACCTTACGCAGAGCCTGCGGGACAATAGGCAGTTTGAATAACTTTATTGAGTTCAAGCCATGCGGCTTTTAAACCACGAATGTAAATTTGGTCTTTTATAGAAAAATGATTTCTAGCAATCGGAATAGAAA
>DASZEX010000052.1:0-2469 GCA_035940365.1 Candidatus Babeliales bacterium
TATAATAGAACGATGCCATAAAAATTTAGACACACTTGAAAATTATCAAGGTGATTATTATGGGCAGTATAAAAGCGTTTCTATTCCTGATCAACGGCCAACTACTACTGCATGTCCTGGTGGCGCTCCACAACAAGAAAAACCTACCGGCTGTGGAGATACAACTCCAAAAGTAGATCCTATAGTAACTGGATGCGGTGATTCAAATCCAATAATACCGCCTCAATTACCTGGTTTTGACCAAGTGTCTCCAAGTGGTCCAGAAATATATACATTTCCTGGCGATCCAATACAAACAAAATTGCATGAAGAGCAAACAGTACAAGACGCTAGTGATGCCGTAAAAGAAGCAATAAAAACCATTAAACCATTGGGTAGACCAAATACTGAATTTGATCAATACGAATGCGATGACTCCTTTGAAGGAGCTTTAGATATTGTACAAAAAAATACAAAACCAGATAGTATAGAAATAAAGGAAACGCCAAAAGGCACTGTAGTTATTCATAAATATCCTGATGGTAATATTGTAGTGCGACAAATGAGTTCTGGAAAAAGAAATGTACCAGGTACTGATTTACCAACAATTCATGTAATACCTGCAGACAAAACTTTAAAAGAAACAAAAATAAGATTAAAGGGCGGATTAAAACAAGAGGCGGAATTATGAACCACGGATTTGGCACTTATACTTCTTGGTTTCCTCTTGAAGGAACAAAAGGTGATTTTGAAATAGTAGATTATACTCAAAATTTTGCTGGACTTACTATTAATTTGCAAAAATATAATAATGAATCAGAAGGCAAAGATACACGAATGAAAGTATACTTTCCTGGTTATGATGCAATATCCCGCGTACTGAATGAAAGTTGTAGATATAAATTCAATGGGTATCAAAAAGAGATATTCGCCAACCTTCTTCCTTATGGTTCATTATTCAAAGTAGAAGGTTCTGATTATATGAAAATGTTATTAGATGAATCATATGGAATAATAGGCACGCTTGGATTTAAACACTATGCAATTTATGATGGCGAATGGAGCTTTGATGTTGTTAGTCCAATGCAGCCAGGAATTGAGATTTATATAGATGGTGAATTAATAGAAAAAATAGAACCAATTCATCATATGTATTTAGAAAATAAATAAGTGAGTTAATATACAAGCATTGCATGTCCTAGTTTTTAGAATGGGATATGCATTAATAGTATTGCGGTACAAGATATCAAAATCAGAGCTTATAAGTTATCTGCTGAATCGATATCTTGCCGCTTTATTATGCAACAGATTCAATATAAAGCTTAATATCATCGGCTTTCCAACTATGAAAGTACTGCCTGATAGAGAAGCTGGGGAAAAACATATAAAACACGATTAAAGGGAAGCAAGTAGGCTGAATTATGATGAAAGAGAAAGTAAAATATATACCATGGTTTCCTTTTGAAGAAGCAGAAGGTAAATTTGATATTATTAAATTCTGCCATACCTTAGAAGGTTTAACTATTGATCTTTTAAAACAAGAAACTGAAAAAAAAACGCTTATGCGCGTAACATTTCCAGGACATAGCACAACTTGTAGGTATTTAAATGAAACATATCGAGGAAAAACCTGGCAATATCTAAAACAAGTAGAGGATCCTTGTGGGCCATTATTTAAAGTAGAGGGTCGGTCTGACTATATAAAATCATTATCAGAAGAATCATATACATTAACTGATGAATTTTGGTTTAAACCTTATTATATTGCAGATATAGAATCAACGTTTGATATCGCATCCCAAGAACAACCACAAATAGAACTATTTGTAGATAATGTATTAGTAAAAAAAATAGAATCTATACGTCATGGATCTTTAAAGAATAAATAGGTCGGTTAATATAATAAACTTTGCATCTCTAGTTTTTAGGCTAGGGATGCAATCTATAAAAAACTAAACCTACGTCCAAAGTCCTGGCGGCGCCCCACAACAAGAAAAGCCAACTGGTTGTGGTGATACAGCAATAAAGCCAATCGACCAAACAGGTTGCGGTGATGTAGAAATAAAACCGCCTCTTATTCTTATAACACCTACTGATCCGGTACAAAATCCAACACATTTAGAGCAAGCAATAGATATAGAGGAAATGTTAGATAAAGTTATACAAAATTTGCCAGATGTAAGAAAATATGATCATGATAGTAGTGAATTAAGGCAACGAATAGCAAAAGCTACTTTTCCTGAAGCTGTAGAAATTGTAAAACAAAATACATCCCCATTAAGTGTAAAAGAAGTAATGACATCCAAAGGACTTGTTGTTGTTTTTGATTATGGCAATGATAATAAAATTATAGTAACTCACCTTACGCAGAGCCTGCGGGACAATAGGCAGTTTGAATAACTTTATTGAGTTCAAGCCATGCGGCTTTTAAACCACGAATGTAAATTTGGTCTTTTATAGAAAAATGATTTCTAGCAATCGGAATAGAAA
>DASZEX010000053.1:0-1595 GCA_035940365.1 Candidatus Babeliales bacterium
ACAATTGTAATGTTTTTTCATTACCACGACATGCAAAAAAACCCGTACACAATACACCATTTGGTGAATTTTTTTGAATGACCAAATCTTTACCTTCCATTAAGGTGAGAATCTTTTCTTGCACTGGAGCAAAAAATTGAATATCTACATCTGAAAAAATAAAAATCGAACCCCAATTTTCCTGAATTGCACGAATAATTAAATCAACTTTGCGTATTGTTGTATCCGTCCACCCTTCACTCATAAATTGTGCTGATGGGCATGTTTGTTCACAAAATTCAAAAATAATATCAAAATCATCCTGCATAGAAGGTAAAAAGAAATCATCTTTTAAAATCTCATGGGATGGCGTATATAATGCATATAACTTTATCTTGTCTTGTGCAGTGATATTCAAAAAACACAACATTAAAAAAATAATACATTTTTTCATGACAAACTCCTTTTAAAATAATCATACTTTGTATTATGCTTACCAAAGTTACAAAAAAAAGGACACTCATGACCAACAAATTTTTCACATATATTCTTTTTTTTCTTCTATATATTCATCCTTCAATAATTACTGCGCAGCGTAGCGAAGCATACAGTAGCGCAATTACTTGGGAACCAAATGGAGGAAGATTTGGCGACAATCTTCTTTCTTATTCACGCGCAAAATGGCTTTCTTATCAGTTCAATATCCCTGTTCTTTACCTCCCTTTCAAATATTCTGATAAACTTATGATTCATGAACAAGAAATGATGTATACACCAGAACAAGCGCAACAGTTTGATCGCATCGTACGAATTCCAAGTATCAAAAGGTATCAACTGTTATCACACAATAACACGCTTTATATTAGCCATTGGGATGCAGATGTTACCATTGATTGGTTTGATCAACCTTTTATAGAAGATCTCAAAAAAAATATTTGTCCTCGTCAACAGCTTGAAAAAGTTATTATTCCCGAACATTGCCTATCGATTGCCGTTCATGTCAGAAATGGTGGTGGTTTTATTGTTGATACGCAACAAGAAAAAGAACGTTGTCCTTTACGCTTTGTTCCTGATGAATTTTATATTGATCAAATAGCTCGCATTGCGGATATGTTCCCTCATCAAAACGTATATGTTCATATTTTTACTGATCATCCTGAACCAAAATTACTCAAAAAAAAATTTAAAGCAGCGCTCAATAACCCCTATCTTATTTTTGGCTACAGAAAAGAAAATAATTTTCACAATACCAATGTGCTTGAAGACTTTTTTTCTATGATGGATTTTGATTGTCTGATTCGCCCTGGATCACACTATTCACGCTTTGTACAACGTCTTGGCAACAACAAGCTTGTTATTTACCCTGAAAGTTTTAAAACAATTAATGGGAAAAAAGTAATCAATGTTATTAATATCAAAACACGCAATTATCCTGGTGAACATTGGAAAACAAAAAAAGTGACAATAATTTAGAATCCTTCGATACATCCTCCTTCGCATAAAGCTTCGGAGGACACTCAGGACGAGCGGGGATATTAAATAAGGGATACTCGATGAAAAGCAACTTTGTATTATGCACTTTATTACTATCATTTTTGTATGTTACTCACGCATCA
>DASZEX010000054.1:0-57511 GCA_035940365.1 Candidatus Babeliales bacterium
GTATACGAAGTGGAGCAAATAAGATAATCAACGTATATATCCAACATTGCCCGATCCATCGTCTTGCTTCCTTTTTTTTGCTTTTTCTAAAACTTACTAGCTAAATTATATCACTTTTGCACTTGTTGCGTAAGGTGAGTAAATAATAATAGTAGCTATTGTTTGACTAGTGCTACTAATATAGATAGTATATCCCCAAAATGCATATAAGGAGATATATGAAGCAATTGTATACATTGATACTCTGTTGTGTTGGTATTTTTCCATTAGTGCTATGTGCTATGGAATTATGTATAGATAAAAGAGAATCAAACAAAAACGATATTACACAAGAAATAATCAAACCTGTAAAGGTTTTGTCTGCGCATGAGAAAAATGAAGAACAACGATTAACAGCACTTGCAGCAAAACGATATCAAAAAAGTAAAGGAAATTACGATAAATATATTGTAGGTTTGCAAGACCTTCCTAATCATACTATTATATCAACAAAAGATAATTCAGCGATAATTCTTGATTGTTCAAATAAAACATTAGATTTTCTAAATAAACCAGGATCAATAGATACTTTTTATAATCCCTTGATAGGACCATTGATAACTAATGTAGATCTTTCTAATAATAAAATACACTTGCTACCGCTGGATTTATTGTTGAACCAATGTCCCAATGTACAATCTTTGAATGTAAAAAAAAATAAAATTGGTGCGGTAAGTATGAATGGTTTTACAAAAGAAAAAAATACTAAGTTGCTATTATTAGATATGAGTCATAACCGTATAAACAATAGATCTATTATTGAAGATATTATTGTATATTACCAAGGGCTTAGGCTTTTGAATTTGAAAAAAAATTTGTTGAATCAAACCGATATCATACAGATATTTAAATATTTAGAATATTTGTGTGAGGCTATGCGTTTATCTTACAAGTTACCTATACATAATCCGGCATTGTCTTCGAAATGCATTTTAAATACTATAGAATTATCATGCAATATGCCCAAGCCGGATTTCAATTCTCCTAATCGTGGTTTAACGTTACTCTGTACAAGAAATTGGTAAATAGGAAATTTTAACCAAAAAGGAAGTGTGATGAAATATATAGTCTTCAGTATAAGTTTACTAACAAGTTATATGTATGGCATGGAATTGACCAATAAAGTATCCGTTGATTCAAAAGAAATAAAGAAGCAAGATGTTGCTCAATCTAAAGAAGAACTAGTATTTATACCGGTGTCTGAGCTATCGTTAACCGTAGAACAATATAAAAAAGCAATTACATCTACATGTAAAGAAAAATTTTTAAAAAAAAATAAGCAGCCTGATTCAAAAGAAATAGAGAAGCGCAATACTGATAAAGTATCATCATCCGAACAAGAAGGGCAGATATATGATCTATCATTATTTGTACTTGAAAAAAAACGTTTACAAAAAAATAAGCTGCATAATGGTTATGCTATATATGGCTGCATGAATCTTCCTGAGCAGAATATTACTACTAAAAAAGAGTCAGGTATGACGCATGTTAGCTTACATTGTTCGTTTAAGCATTTAGATTATATTAATACAGACCCCGATTTTCAATTTTTGCATGAACCTAAACTGGCAAGCCTATTAACTTTGATTGATTTTTCCTATAACAAAATACAAACATTGCATTTAGATACCTTATTAGAGCAGTGTCCTAATTTAATATCCTTGAATGTTAAAAATAATAAGATTAGGCAAATAAATTATCCTAATAAGTGGATTTTATCTAAGTTAGCATATTTTGATATAAGCCAAAATCGAATTGAGAGTGAACATTCTATAAGTCCGTTATTTCATACGTGCGATATGCTTACTTATTTAAATATTAAAAATAACAGGCTTCCTGTGAAAAATAAGCAATATTTGTTGTCACACGTAGCAGGATATTTTTCTGTTAGATATAAGTGCTCGGAAAATACAATAGAAGGTGATACCTGTAAGATAGTATATGAACCAAAACCAGATAATAATGAAATAAACAAACGATCTAAGGTTACGTTGTTGTTATCATATGATGAAAAAATAGTAGGTTAGGTTTCAGACGTATATATATCATTTACCAAGGTAATATGGTAGGGTATATTAGTAGTAGGATTAATAAAAAACTATGAATATACTATGAATACTCAACAAAATAGATCTGAAACAGAAGTTTTATCGGGTAATATTTATATTTTCCAGGCATTTGATATTGGTGATGACATAAATTTAGAAGGTATACGGCATGCTGGCAACATTGCTATCATGCCATTGTCTCTCCCTAAATATTTTAAAAAGTATCATATGCCTTTGGCAATTGAACCGCCACCATTTAGCGCTCATTGTATCAGTGTAAAATTACATAGTTTTGGTGCATTATCATTAACATATAAAACGCCATTTGTAGATACATTACATAATTTACGTAAAAATTTTAATGATATTGTATATAGCTTTAAAGATCAGAGTTTAACTGATGCAAAGACAATATTTAAAAAAGTAGAACATCAAGTAGTCAAAGCTAATTTTTTTGATATTCGTTCTACCTATGTATTAATTCAAGTAAATCCGCAACCGGATAGGCTTGATTTAAAACAATTTCAAAGTGAATATAATAATATTATTGCATCTACATTGCGTTTTGAAACAGAAATACTTTCAGAAGAGCAAACAAAAGAAATTTTAGCATCGGCAGTTGGTTATTTCAGGGGGGAGCGTGTTATTATTGATACTGATGCAGCTTTTGCCTATGATGAAACCTATGAAGAAATTCTTGATTTGTTAGAGTTTGCCAATATTCAACGGCTTGAATTGCAATATTTTGATCGAGTACTTGATCAGCAATTGAATCGTATTTATGCACGCGAAGTAAAAAAGTTGCCTATAAGTTCCTATATACCATTGATAAGTTTGCTCAGCAAAAGTCCTACTGATATGCTGAGTCAATTAAAGGTAGATATTTCAGTTATAATAGAGAGACTCGAAAACAGTATTAAGTTATCTGGCGAACCTTATTTTACTGAATTATATAATTTGCTTGTAGATAAATTAGATTTAATAAGCTGGCGAACATCTATTGAACGCAAATTAAGCATTGTACAAGATATTCAAAATATATATCAACATAAAATAGATGCAACACGTGAGGATACGTTGAGTGTGCTCATTGTTATACTTATTTTAATTGAAGTAGTAGTAGCAACCCTTGATTATTTGAAATAATTATATTGTTAACGTGCAACACTTACTTTTGCAGGCCTTAATATCTGCCCCTTGAAGGTATATCCTTTTTGCAAAATATTCACGATATCTCCAGAATTATGTTCTGGACTATCTACTGAGGCAAGAGCTTCATGCAATGAAGGATCAAAATCTTTGGATGCGGGAATTTCTTTTACACCAAAGCGATCAAACAAAGTGGTAAGTTCTTTTCGTATGAGTAAAATACCATTAACAATAGATTGATATTCTGTATGTTCTTCAAGCTTTTTGAGTTCATTTTGTGCACGATCAAAATTGTCCATAACAGTAAGTAAAGCGGTAAAAATATCTGCTTGCGCTTTCCATACTGATTGTTCTTGTTCTTTATATCCTCTTCGCCGAACATTTTCTAAATCAGCATTAACGCGTACATACTTTTCTTTCCATGATGCAACTTCTTGTTGGCATTTTTCCAGCTCATGAGCTGGAACGTTATTATCTGCTTCTTCCTGAAGACACTCTGAACAGCAGTCAGTATCTACATCTTGCTCATTATTTAATTCTGTGTTTGAATTAATTTCATCAAAATTATTCATAAAACCTCACGTTAAAAGTAAATGGATAGTAGTAATTAGTATACCAGTAGTCTTTTTGACCACAAGTAGATTTTTCAGCTACAATGAGGGTGCTTTATATATTAGATAGAGTTAATACTATGATTGCTCTTGTTATGTATATTTTCTTAATAATTTTTTGTGGTATTCCTTTGTATTCTATGTATGATGACGTGCATTTTTATCGGGCAGCGGCTTTATTTTCAGAGCCTCGATTTGATCGTGATTGGTTAGCTACCTTTGAATGTAACCTTGGAGGAGGATCAGCAGATACAGGGTTTACCAAAAAAGGAATTAAGCTACCACTGTCAGACTCATTCTTTTTACTTGAACTTTATATGATATATATACAAAACATAGTACAAGGTTTTTTTATAGATATAGTAGTACCTATACGTTCAATAGAAATAACACCCAAAAGCCCTAGGAAACCTCTCTGTTGCTGCATACCAATTGCCGCTGAAGAACGAACGACTGCGGGAGACCTTATGCTGCATATGGGCTATAGCTATAGTTATCAAAATACTACACATCTAGACTTTATTGATGGTACTATACGAGTTGGTTTGTTGCTTCCGACAAGCCCTATAACCCCCATATCAACCATATTTTGGACAATTCCTATCGGTTATAACGGTTCTATAGGAATACCCCTATCAGGTGATGTATCCTGTGGGGCCTATGAATGGCTCACGATGGCTATACATATAGGTGTAATGCCTTTGATACCTACCAGTAGTAAAGTGAATATCCAATGCTCTCCTTGCGCTATTGGTGAACCTCGTTCATTTTTGAATGCAATAATATGCTATGTTGGGATGTTTATAAAAGCTGACCATATCATGCGAGGTATATCAGGAACGCTTGGCTATTCATATACACAGCGGACTACTTATTCAGATAAAAATATACAGTCGCGATTGATAAGTATGGATTTTGCTATGCATACCCTGCATGTGATATTGGAATATGATTGTTTGCGGCAGGAATATTGGTTTGGTCCTCGGGTTGCACTATTATATAATCATATATTAGCAGGACATTCTATCATACATACTGATATGATATACGGTCAATGGGGTTTTGAACTTTCTTGGCAATTTGGATAAAAAATTATTTATCTGTATAGATTATAAGCGATTGCTTTATGCAATGCTTGTGTATGAGTATGTAATTGCAATACAAGGTGATTTGCTGATAATTCCGAAAGCATATAGGTAATATATACAATATCAGTGGCTGTTTGCATACACTCGGTTTCTATATCTTCACACTGAATTTTGTCTAGAGTAGCTATTTGTTTTAATATAAGTTCATGTAAAATCATAAGTTTATCAGCAACTTCATCAAATAACTCATATGTTCTGTCATCTGTATTGAATTCATGGGTTAAACGGCGCATATCTTCCCATATAAAAACTAACATATGAAATAATTCTTTGTGTGCTAAAAATTTTTCATGACATTCGATATTCATAGTATATAATACAGGTAATATTAAAAAAAATAGGCAATATACTATCTTTGCATGATACACCATATTGACCCCCATGAACAAATGGCAATATATCATTATCATTGTTCTATATTTATATACAAACAGTCAATAGAATGATTGGATTAGCTGAAAAAACCTATAAGAAGCCTTTATTTCTTATAAAGACTTCTTATATATAAAGATTAAAATGGTAATTGATCTTCAAACGGTGGTTCATCGGGAAATTCTATTTCACCTGTAGATACTGGTTGTGGATTGTTGGTTATTTTTTTTGATGTTTTTTCTTTACCCGCAGCCTGCATTTTATTTTTTGCTTGTTCTAATTGGTTTAATAGATCTCGTTCTACCGGATTATTAGGATTGAGTTGCATAATAGATTCTGTAGAGGAAGCGTCAGGACTTGTGCGTGGTATATCTTCAATTTCGCTACCCTTGAATGATAAAAACTGCACACTGTCGGCTACAATAGAATGTTTTGTTTTGGTTTGACCATTTTGATCTTCCCAACTATCATACTTTAATCTGCCTTCAATAAAAACTGGCCTGCCTTTTTGCAGATATTGTTTGCAACTTTCTGCTTGTGGTCCCCATACATCTACATCAATAAAACAAACTTCTTGGACCATACTGCCATTTTGCTTATTCTTAAATTGACGATTAATAGCTAAACCTAAACGACATACCGCTTGACCTGAGGCCAAAACTTTATGTTCAGGATCTCGCGTAAGGTTTCCAATTAAAAGTACACGATTGAGTGATGCCATACAAAAAACCTTTATATAAAAATTACGATACGTACTTTATATATAATAGCACAATTGTATGCTTGTCAAAGTTATGTATGTGATTTTAATGCCTGATATTTATGCCACATGTGAGCCAATGCTTCTTTTTTTTGTGTGACTGTAGAAGTAGTCGATAGTATATATTGTATATCATGTATAAATGCAGTACGCTCAGTGAAACTAACATTTTTTTCTGCCTGGACTATGGCTTTGTCCAGCGTATATACTAATGTACCATATTCTAAATCTGAAAGTGTATTATTGGCCTGTATTAAAATATCATATGCTTTGTGTAGGTGCGCATATAATTGGCGACGATCTTGTTTGGTAAACCATTGTTTAATGCCAGATATACCTTTATACATACCATAAAATCCGGCGGCTGCAGGAATAAGTCCAAACAATTTAAAGTTAAGGCTTTGGCCATCGATCAGTTGTTGAGCAACTTTAATAAGAGCCTTTCCTGACTCGGCCAAACTTTGTGCAGCTTGTTTAGATTCAATAATAGCATCATTAATATTATTTAATGTTGATCCTATTCCTGGTATTTTGCTTGGTTTTACTGGATTGGTAGTAAGGCATTTTTGTGCAGCATCAAGCCCCTCATTGGCTTTTTCACATAATGCTACAGCATCTTGTATATCTGCTATTTCATGCGGCCATAATATTTTGGTTATTTCTTGATGTAATGCAATAAGTTTATCTTTGATTTGATAATCGAATCCATTTTTTGCACCAACTATACCTTTATGCATTCCATCAATAATTGAGGCTTTATACTTAATGCCTAATGTAGTTATGGTAATAAAACCAATAGTGCCTAGCGTATAGGCAAGCCAATATCTTTTTGCATGGCTCGGCATCACTAGTGATTGTATATTGCTATTTTTAATATATGACTGTACAGCAGTATGTAACGTATCAATAATGATAGCTAATTGCTGCATATCTTGGTTATGTGTATATGGTTCGTTGATAGTATAAGAACTTACTAATGCAATAGATTCTTCCGCCCACATAAAACGTTCTTTAGGATTTTTGCATAATTTAAATAATAGTTGTTGTTGTATGATGCGTCCATAACGTTCAGTACATAGTTGAAGCATTGCATGTCCCATGGTTTGCTTTTCAAAAATAATATGAGATTGGTCTTTTTTGAACCATTGGTTGGGCGACTTAATTACTGCATACTGATAAGGATGGTCCAAGCACCATTGCCAATAGGTAGATGCTTTTTCCAGTTTGTCGATCATAGATGTTAAGGCCATGCTATAGTCAGAAAGTAGTTTATAGGTACATTCAGCCGCAACTTCTATACACAATGATTGTATATTATCAGTTTCTTTTTGGTTGTCCTGGCTGACCAAAATGTGTAATTTTTTTAAGGGATTTTTTGATTTCAGCGTGGCAATACAATCTTCTGACAAATGAGGCAGGGCTTGCTTATAGGCCTGAGTATACAATGCATCAAAATAGTATTGGGGGATATTCATACAAGAAGGACGTGCAAAAAGAATTGGCTGTATGCCAATAAGCGCTGCCAGCGCTATATACTGTAATTTTTTTAGTACTATATTCATAAACATTCCTGTACTATATTAAAACGATAATAATATTCTAATATACTACTAATGATATACGAAAATTTCTATTAGTCAAGAAAATATATATTGACAATTTGAAAAATATGTATATCGTTAATATTATAAATAAACTCAAATAGTTTAATTAAGTAAATAGAATAGGGTAAGTAAATAGAATAGGGAGAAATTTTATGAAATTGTTTCGTATAGCACTTATAGCAGGAGCTTTAGCTATTGCTGTGCCACAACAAGTGTATTGTATGGATGACCAAATGCATGACCAAGTCTCAATGCAAGAAATCATTTCTTTGATCAAAAGCATAGTAGTTATATCTATTCCTGCATTAGTTATGCATACATTATTTACCTATATAGGACCTGTCGGTACATTATATAAACCCGGAACAATAGAAGAAACCTTTGATTCAATTGCCGGCAATGAAAGTATAAAAGAAGATATTAAAGATATTGTTGATTATATGCAGAACCCTGATAAATATAATGATATAGGCACAAGGGCTCCACGTGGCCTATTAATGTATGGGCCTCCAGGTACGGGAAAAACTTCCCTTGCACGAGCCCTTGCTGGCCAATCTCTATGTTCCTTTATTGCAATGACCGGGTCAGAATTGAATGGTGCAGGATCTGGTGCATTTATGAAAAATAATGGTGCAGCGCGGGTCAAAAAATTATTTAAACAAGCACGTTCACATGCGCCATGTATCATTTTTATTGATGAGATTGATGCAACTGATTATGAGGTTCAAAAACAATTATTAACTGAAATGGATGGATTTGAACAGCATAAAGAATTGGTTGTTGTAATAGGAGCAACTAACCATATTGACAATATTGCTAGAATTACGCCAGCTCTTTTGCGTCCTGGAAGATTTGACCGAAGGGTAAAAGTGAGTCTACCTGATCTGATTGATCGTAAAAGTATTCTTGCATTATATGCCGGCAAAGTAAAAATGGATTTTGTTGTAGACTTAGACATTATTGCCCAAATGACAGCAGGATTTTCTGGTGCAGAATTGGCAAATCTTATTAATGAAGCATCCCTTATTGCACTCAAAGCCAATAAACAATGCATAGATCAAGCAGATTTAGAAAATGCCTATGAGAGACTTACTGAAGGTAAAACCAAAAAAAATGTACAACGAACTCAGGAAGAACGGCGTATTATTGCCTACCATGAAGCGGGACATACGCTTATTACTATACTTTTAGGTAACTTGTGTAATCCTATATTCAAAGTTACTATTGCCCAACATGAGCAATCAAGTGGTTGTACACATACTGTTCCTGGATCAAATGAGATTATAAGTAAGGATAAAATGATTGCGTCTCTGCAGGTATCATACGCAGGTCGGGCAGCAGAAATGCTTGTGTTTAATACAGCAATGAATGGATCATCACAAGATTTGGACCGAGCAGCAAGGTTGGCAAGAGATATGGTATTTGACTATGGTATGTCACCTACTATTGGCCCAAGAGTATTTCCTGGTAAACTATCTCAAAAAAATCGACACTTAATAAATCAAGAGATAGGAAAATTTCTTCTTGATGCGTATAATGCAGCATATACCATGCTGAGTGAAAATCGCGATAAACTTGATTGTATAGCAAATGCATTGCTTGCCAAAGAAACATTATCAGCAAAAGAAGTATATGCATTGCTTGGTATGAATCAACCTACAAAAAACATACAGTAATATATGTGCATAGATATTTTATATAGAGGCATTATACTTACTATACAATAAAATTTTGCTTACTTATATGCACTATGTATAGAAAAAGCTTATATGCGATATTAGTAGTATTCATACACATTAACAGTATGGATTCAGATAGACAAGCGGTTTTGCGTACTATACTCAATCAATGTGATGCATTACACAATAGCACTATAGTAGAAGTCGCTTCTGGGCCGAATGACCGTTGGGCTGCAATGGTACAAGAAAGACAAAGTAAATATTTAACGTTATATATTGGCCAAAAAAATACTATTCTTCATTCAAGAAATCTTCATACAAGAAAAAGTCCTATATATTATGATGCAGATTTAAAGCCGAATGATTATTGTTTTGTTCCTTGTATATTAACCTATACAGACAAAGCAATATGTTATACACCACAAAAATATTATACCAAAGAGTGGTATGTATCCTTTGATGATAATCATGTACCGCAAAAAGATGGCATATTTCCTCAAATACCGTTTGAATCTTCTGGCAGTGCGCCAATGTTTGACAATACATTATTGCCGCTTGAGCTAGTTCCTCTGATAGTTGGTTTTTTGTCTGCATCTGATCAAAAAAACCTAGCGCTTGTAAATAAATGTTTTGCCTTTTATGTATATAAGCCGCTTGTGGATATACGAGCTTGGTTACTCACGTCTTCTGGAGATTCTGGTAGCTATTATACTATAAAACAATTTCCGGATGGTAAACATTGGATTGCTACTGAAGAAATGCAAAAAAATAAAGGGTTGAAATTAAAAGCATGTAGATGGAAATTAAAGGCATATATAGGTGATTCTCTGCATACACACATTAAGGAGATTGATATATTTCAAGAAAGTGATTATGTCGTGAAGGATAAGGTGTGGCAAATAGCTTGGCCAGTAACTTTTGATAAAGATAATGCGATAGTAGCAAGGGATCAATATCAACCATATACAATTAATATTTTTGGTAAATATTGGGATTCTTTGTATTTTATGATTTCAAATCAGGGTGAATATTGTCGAAAATATCTGACTAAATCTATGTATGAACGTTGTATAAAAGAGGAAGTAGAAATTTCTCCTCTAGAAAAAAGAAATGTAGATCTTATTGAAATAGTACATTATATAAGTATGGGTCATAATGAACGAGTTGCTAATCGTCGTTGTCAATATGAAGAATATAATAATTTTATTAAAAGTTATAAAAGGTGTGATTGGGTTCGAAAATATGGAGAAATTATTAACAGTGGTCTTACTTTTGAAAAAGCTTTATATGGTGCAATGGTATTAGCATATTACTGGGGTGATTTTTCTAATTGCAACCTGAAATATTCAATGCTTGCAAAACAATATACTCGAGCGATTCCTAATATACCCGATGCGGTTATTGATGCTTTTGGTAGAATTCTCTATAAAGGGAAAACATTTTTGCCTCAAGCCACTCCTAATAAAAAACGGGCATTGCATAAACAATTAAAAAATGATTGGATAGCAAAAAAACGTATGGAAATTTTTCCTGATTCCTATATGGAGGAATTATTATTGCACAATCAAGATACAGAAATAACTATGGCAACTCAGCAAAAAATGAGAAAACAGTTTCTGCAAGTACTTGATAAGGCATATTCATCACTATACATAGAAAAATCTTCAGAATATCCTGTTGTGTGTACATATCGGTCTGATATGGAGTATGATCCAACTTGTACAGATAACGTATATACGTTTGCCTATGACTCAAAAATAGATGATCTGGTGCTATTAGATAATTATAACCCATTGTCTATACCATTATTAAATCATGCCATTAATCTACCCGTATGTTCAGTTCAGCATGAAGATAGCAGCACACCCATTAATGAAAATATTAAAGAACCACATGTGCAATGTATCACTCATGAAGTCCAAGGCATTGATGTGGTTACGCGAGAACAAACTCTGCAATTTGCCGATATTAAAACTGATCAGAACCTGCCAATAACGTCTAGTTTTCAATCTGCTTTATATAAAAAATATATACTACCAATGTTTAACAATGTATATATATCAGTATGTACTATTATCAAAAGCTCGTTTAGTTACTGTAACAGGTATTTACCTGCATGGTTAACGTTTAAATAGTTAATGCCAGATCATATTGAATATTTGTTTCAGGTAAGTGCATGTCTATTTATTCTCTATTAATAATAAATTGCAATAAGGCGTAGTAAAAGGCATCGTATTTATATATATAAGCATTGCAATAACATTACTTCAATAGTATTATGAATATAAAGTTAATTTTAATATGGATGTATATATGAAAAGAAATACTAATTTAATACTTATTTGTACCATTTTTTATAGTGTGCATACTGTTATAGGAATGGAAACAAATACAAAAAATAAGACAGAAAAGTTTCGGCCATTAAAATTAAATTTAGATGCCCTGCAATCACTATTTCCATCGGATTTTGGGGTACAAGATATTGATAGTTTATGGTCCAAGGTACATACATTACACCATGAATCATTCAAACAGGAACAGGCAACAAAAAATATGTCATGGAAAGAATATATGCTTTCAGGTTTTGCAGCTCAAACTTTTATACAACCATCACCATTAGACCAAGCATTATTAAAATTTGCTCGAACAATGTCGAATAAAGAAAAAAAATGGGAGTCATGGCATATGATTTCTATTGATGATATTCAGAAAAAACCAATTTACCTTATTTTTGATGAATCTGATTTTATGCATACCTTTGGAGAAAAGCTAGATAAAAATAATGCTCCAATACCAAACGCAAATCCTTCAGAAATTTTAGGCACAATTGGTATTCGATGTGATATGAATAGTCCTTATTATCGCCCTATTGCAGAGCCAAATCAAAAGTTACAAGAATTAAATGTTATAGAAAATCGTTTGTATCATGATGCGCTCAAAAGCATGATACGAAAGCGGCATAGACTAAGCTTGCAAGCAGTGATAGAAGAAGAAAAATATAATGCACAAAAAAATCTATTTATTAATGAAATAAAAGAGTTGCAATCTGATGAAGGATATCAAAAATTTGCACAGTCATGCGCCAAAAATGTACCTCAAGAATATATACATATGCAGTATCAAGATGCATGCAAAAAGTTGCAAACAAAACTGCATGCTTCTGATCAGTATTATGTAATTTTGGACAATATTACAAAAGAAAAAGAATTATTAAAAAAAGAATTAAAAAAGTTTAAATCACCACAAGGAAGAGTACGGTTTACCCGTTCATCTATGAATTCGGCAACTTTTCATACCATTCAATCATTGCGGGATGCATATCAAGCACAAAACAATGATGTTGTGTAATATTATGTATCTATTTGATTAAGCAATAATCGTTTTTCTTGTACTTTTTGTAGGGCAACGGTTAATTTTTGCTGAAGGTCATTCGCTTCTTGCAGGCTAGCCACATATTCTTTGAGTGCATCTAATGGTGCAGTCTCTATGCAGCATGATTCAGTAGTAGCCAATGATTTGAGCAGGCCATACCAATCTTGTATACAATGAGTGCATTGTTGTAGTACGGTTGTACCTTCAGACATTAATACATCCAGTAATGTAGCACATTTTTCAATAAGTTTATCCCGCTGCTGCGCATGTTTGCGTGCAATGCGTGCAGGGTTCTTTTTGACAAATTCATTGCCATATATACCAAGGCCAACGATACCAAAAAGAGCGGTAAAAAGCGATATATATATTATTTTTTTCATTGACAAACCTTAATTATAAATATATGTTGAATTGTAATTAGCATATCATAATAAGGATTATTTTATATGAAATGTTTCAAGTCATGTATATTATTATTGGTATTATATAATGTTTCTGTATTATGTATGAGCCCAAAGAAAATGGGGTTAGGACTTGAGTACTATGAAATATTAAGCCATACGCTACATACTCGTGCTGATTATAATAACTTTTTGCGTTATAAAATAAATGAGCAAAAGAATATAAAACAGATATTGGATGCTGCCTCTAGTAGCTATAATAGAATGAGTTTTTTTCGTCGGTATTTTACCTATCAAGGTTGGAAGCTTTCAAGCTCTATACAAGAAAATACTTGTAAATATAAAACGATTACTTTATTCGAATTAACACGCATTCAATTATTTGGTGAATACAAATTTCCTCCATTGGTTGAGCCAGCTAATCAAAGTAGGTAAATATATATTATTGGTACGTTATTTTTATGGGAATTGATGTGAAGAATTTTAAGCTAATTATGTTCATACTGTGTATGTATAATACTGAAAATCTTTGTATGCATCATATAAAATCTTATGTTTATCATTGGCTTGCCCTTGATGATACATATTTCGATCAGAATCATAAAAAAATACATAATGAAGTACTGACACGTGAAATACATAATTTGGGTGAATATAATTTTGCTTATACTAACGTGATAGACGCTCAGGAGCGGGTTAGAAGTAAAATTTATATTCAGTCTAAAAAATATAATCAAATGAATTTTTTTCAAAGAAATTTCACTAGCAAAGGGTGGGATTTAGCAAGTTCTATACTAAAAAATAGAAAAAAATTGCATAAAGGACAATGCTTACATAATGATATTATTGCATTTGGTAAAAAATATCAGGTAGAGCCAGCTAATCAAAGTAGGTAAATAAGGAATATCATGAAACACTTCAATAAATATCTTATAGTATTTTTGATTGCATATACTACTTCAAGTATGTGTACGAATTATGTATTAGCCTATTTCCAATGTCTCTTTACTACTTTTGGAGATAAAGAAATGAGACAAGCTAGGAAAAAAATAGCTTTTAATAATTTTTTAAGAGAAAATGTACATACTGAAGATGCTCATCGAACAATAATTGATGGTACGCAAAGAAAGCTGCGGGTTTTAAAGAGGTACATAGATAAGGAAACCAACATCTATAACGGAATGAATTTTTTTCAACGAAATTTTACCACGGCAGGATGGTATTATGCATATACTATACTTAAACATACTAAAACATATAATAATACAATCTGTAAAAATGAATGTGCGGTCTATCGATCGCGCGAGATAGCAGACAAAAGAAGATAAATATCATTATTTTGACTATATTGAGCAGCAAGCCATAAGCAAGGATACATTGTGAAATCACACTATTTATTATGTGCATTTATATGTGTATATTCATCACTATCATATAGTATACCCGATTGTGTACTATATGGTATCTATACTATATTTTGTCGGCCTGAGTATAAACCAACTACAGATAGATCATTTGATCATGTATGGTATGGTGATTATTGGAGAAATATACAAAACCCTATTGCATATACTCCTATACTTACAAAGCAACTTAAAAAGCTTTCAGATACGCGTACAGTATTAAATACTACAGCCAATCGATATAACCAGATGTCATTCTGGCAAAAATATTGTACTGCACATGGTGCACAAACGCATGTTCTTTTGCTATATTATCAAAAAGAATTTGATGATGTTCGATGGGCTACCAACTATCTTGCTGATATTGGCATACAACGAAATTTTCATCATCCTGAGCTATTTCCATAATGCAGTAAAACCAATATACCCATAATGCAGTAAGGTTGCTGCAATCAGGCAACAGAGAATAAGTAAAGAAACTGTTTGTGTTTTTATGGGAAGCCAGGCATAAAAATAACAGATAAAGAGCCATCCAATAAAACAGATTTGAATCAGTGTGGTTATTTTACTTAGTTGTGTGGGGAATATACGTATAACGCCGGTATATACATATAAAAAAATAATTCCGATAATTAATAATAATTCCTTAATTAATACTAACCAAACAAACCATTGAGGGATGGGGAATAATGGCGTTTTTATCCATGCAAGTGTGGCAAAACAAGAAATGAGTAATATTTTATCTGCAATAGGATCAAGACAAGCACCCAAAAATGTTTGTTCATTGCGTGCGCGGGCTAGCGCGCCATCAAGCATATCAGTTAAGGCGGCACAGACAAATAAAACAAAGGCTTCTGGTATATGCTGATAGCATAATAATAATACTATTATAGGGGTTACTATAATGCGTACTAGGGTGATAGCAGTTGATACGGTGAATCGATATTCAGTTGCAGGTAGTGATGTGCAAAGTAATATTAATTTATTGATCATCAATATCCATTAATAACACCGCTGCCCAAACAACGATTTCTGTCATATAATACAGCAAACTGACCCAGGGCAATACCTTGATCTGATTCATTAATAGTAATGCGCATTTGATTATGTTCTGGTGTAATAGTGCAGCTATAACGGTGTGCGCCATGACGTAATTTAACATCTAAATCAGTACGTGATACTACATGATCAACAAGCCAATTACAGGAATTTATCAAAAAACTATTTCTTTGTTTGTCTTGTGTATAATAATTGCGTGAAACAGCTATAGTATTGTGCATAACATCCTTGCTTACTACGTACCAGGGGCCACCAGCAAGTCCCAGCCCTTGACGTTGTCCAATAGTATGATACCAAACTCCTGTATGGTTTCCCAGGAAAGTGCCGGTTTCGTATTCAATAATAGGGCCAGGTACTTCTTGTATATAATGTTTAACAAAATCTTTAAATTTTACTTTACCCAAAAAGCAAAGTCCTTGACTATCTTTGCGGTCTTTATTGGGTAAATCAAACTCCTGTGCATACTGGCGTACCTGTACTTTGGTCAAATGGCCTATGGGAAACAAGACGCGACTGAGTTGTGTTTTGCTCATTTGTGCCAAAAAGTAGGTTTGATCTTTTATTGCATCAGGGCTGCAAGTAAGAATAGGTTCTCCATCTACCATTGCTATTTGGGCATAATGGCCGCTGGCGACCTTGTCAAAATGAGGTCCAATAACGTGCAAAAATGCATCAAATTTAATGCGTTGATTGCACATCATATCGGGGTTTGGCGTTCTTCCTGCCTTAATTTCGGCAATAGTATAAGATACTATAGTTTCCCAATATTCTTTTTGGAGTGAAACTATTTCAAGCGGAATGTTTTCCTTTGCACATACGGCACGAACATAAGATAAATCTTCATCCCATGGACAATTACCCAAAAAGGATAATTCATCCTCAAGCCAAATTTTTAAATAAAAAGCGGTGACGTTATAGCCTTGTTGTTTTAATAGCGCCAGAGCCACCGAGCTATCTACACCGCCAGAAAGAAGTACTGCTATATTCATAATCCATTTTAGTATGTTATATGATTGAATCTAATATCTATATAAAAAATTCACGTATATGGTGCAATAAAACCGTGACATAATCTTTTATATAGTATAAATTTACTACAATTAGGCCTATAATAAAAGCGTTACTCAAAGGCATTCTACTATGAATTGTATTGAATCAATCAAAAAAGCATTTGTAGATCATATCAAGTCCCACTATCCATTAGATTCTGAAATACTCCGCCAGATAGAGCTTACTATCAATACTGATGAGCGCAAACAAGCATTTGGTGATATTACCACTAATAGTGCCCTCATTTTGGCTCCTATTATAAACCAGCAACCGCGTGTTATTGCCAGTCAATTGGCGCAAGGGTTTACCCATTTATTGGTCGAGCGTACTGAAGTAGCGGGTCCTGGATTTATTAATATAGTTCTCAAATCGGCAGCATGGGCTACATTGGCAAAAGAATTATTTGAGACTGACACCCTTTTTTTTAAGCCGGAGGACAAACAATTACCTATGGTTAATATAGAATTTGTCAGCGCTAATCCAACCGGACCACTCCATTTTGGCCATGGGCGCGGGGGTATTTTGGGTGATGTACTTGCCAAGGTACTACGGTTTGTGGGCTATGTGGTTAATACCGAATTTTATATTAATGATGCCGGTGCACAAATTGAAAAACTAGGTAATTCATTCAAAATCCGTTGCCAACAAGCAGCCGGTATGGATATTCAAATGCCAGAAGATGCTTATCATGGTTCTTATTTGATTGATTTGGCTCAAGGATATATACATACTCATGGGATTGAGGGGTTGAACAAAGATCATATGTTTTTTGCTGCCTATGCCCAAGATCATATGCTACTGAATATCAAAAAAACGCTTGCTGATTATGGTATAGCATTTGATACCTGGTTTTCTGAAAAATCATTACACAGTAGCAACAGTATTGTGCATGCACTTGATATTTTAGAAAAGAATGGCTATTTATATAGACATGAAGATGCGGTATGGTTCCGCTCGACAGTATTTGGTGATGACAAAGATCGCGTAGTACGTAAATCTGATGGTACCTTGACCTATATTGCGGCCGACATTGCTTATCTGCAAAATAAAGTTGATCGTGGCGCTCAAAAATTAATTATGGTATTGGGTCATGATCATCATAGTTATGCTACACGGCTTGAGACGGTGCGCCAGGCATTAGGTCTTACGCAAATTCCACTGGACGTCATTTTATATCAGCTGGTTAAAATTAAACAGGGTGACCAGCAAGTACGTATGTCAAAACGCAAAGGTGCTATTGTGACCTTGCAAGATGTTATTGATACAGTAGGTTCTGATGTAGCACGTTTTTTTTATCTTCATCGCAAGGCTGATGCGCAATTGGAATTTGATCTTGATCTGGCATTAACCAAAACAGAAGACAATCCGGTCTATTATGTGCAATATGCCTATGTGCGCACCAATAGTATTTTGGATAAAGCGCAAGAGGTTAAAGAATTGCAGCTTATTACTCCTGATGATATGAGTCATATAGGGCAAGAAGAAGCTTTTATACTCAAAAAAATTGCATCGCTCAAAGTATTGCTTACTGATATTGCACGCCATTATCAAACGCATTTACTTACCCATTATAGTATAGAATTAGCGCATGCATTTCATGCATATTACAGGCATAATCGTATTATTGATATGAGCAATATAGCCAAAAGCCGGGCCCGCTTAGGCCTGATTCATGGTATTAATAGTACATTCAAAACCGTATTAAGCCTGATGGGCCTCAGCACGCCAGAACGTATGTAAATTAATTCAGATTGAGGTATTTATAATTAATTGATATACTAATTCCAAAATCCTAAATAGGAATTACTCATGAAGTATATAATGCTTTTTCTTTTATTACTAAATAGTATAACTTTTTGTAATTCTGATAATAAGGAAAAAATAGAAAAAAAAGAAATAGTAAGAATAGAAGGTTATTTAAATACATTTAATATTGTCATTGATCCTGAAGTTATCTTAAAGGTGAAAGGAAAATATGATCTTATTTTTGGCTCGTATACTATACATATGCATCCTTTAATTTATTCTGCACTCAAAGGTGATAATAAGTTTCAAACGATGGAAGAATATACAAAGAATATAGATAATTTACTTGCAAAAAATAAGTCTTGTAATACAGAAAAACTTGAATACAGATGTATAAAAATACTAATGAGTGGCTTATCATCCAAAAGTGCTTTGGGAATGATTGCACATGAGCTTGGCCATATTGCAGATAGTTCATATATAGTAGACTGTTGGTACAGGTTTTTTGGAGAAAAAACTCAATCATATTATCATGAAAATGAATTTAATGCTGATGCATATGCTATAAAATCTTCTAAATCTAATGCAGAAGGGTTGGTAGAATTTTTACAAAAAAATTGTTATTTAGAACATTATTTTTCCACGGAGAGCGATACACATCCACATCCATGTGAAAGGTTCAAGCGAGCTCTTGCATACATGAATGAACTATATCCTGAACAGAAAGTACAAAGTTAAATAATTGATCTATATTATTTTTATTCAAATTTGCTATTTGGTGTTTGAAGTGTGTCAAAGAGTGTTTGCTCGTATAGACTAAGTGTGAAAATAAATGTAATATACATAGTATGTTTATTGAGAGGTTAATATATGAAAAATGTATTTTTAGTATTTTTGTATCTAGGTATATATACTAGTTGTATTGCGGCTGATATTCCTGACATTCCTTTGGATACCATTGAACTAATAAAAAAAGATGGAACACCGGTTAATGTTAGTCTTTATATAAAAGATAATATTCGTATTGTGGATACTATTCCCGGCAAAGACCGAAAATCTTATGTAATAAATATAAGTCCTAATTTATACAATACTATTTCAACTAATCATCCCACCTTAACGGTAGAACAATATAAAACAATCACATCCTCATTAAAAGAGTTGCATGATAAAACTCAGTTTGAATCAGAGAGTGCAAAAATAAATGATTATAATAATATAAAAAGATTATGCTGGGAATTTATGGTAAATTCGGTATCGGCAAAAGAAGGGTATGCGCTTATTGCTAAAAACAAGGCAATGATATTTTTTGATGTAGAATCAAATGACGGCGTATTGTCTGACAAGAAAAATTTGAAGCAAAAAATGTTGGATATGAATGCATATATTATACAATCATCTTTGCAGGATGCAAAAGGACTTATAAGTCATATGGAAAAAGTGTGTTTCTATGAAAAGCATTTTGAGTCTTCAAAAAAGTTATGCACTCGATTGATTCATGCAATAGAACAATTCAATAAGACATATCCCGAGCATGCCAAAAAAGACCAATAGCATTCTATAATTAATTAAAGTGTCATCTATGAAGTATGTTACTATATTTTTTTGTTTTATACATATCTTTTATATATGCATCGCAGAAGAAATTGATCGTGTTATTGATGTAAGAGAAATGAAGAAAATTAATGGTCAGTTAGTTAAAGTAGTTGTGCAAGTGAAGAATGATATACAAGGAGCAGAAGCTACTGGCGCATATACGAATTTTTTTGATGATTTAGATATGCATTATATACACATAAGTCCCGGGTTATATAGTGCCTTACAAAAAACAAATATGCCACAGAATGTTGAACAATATAAAACCATAGCTTCTGCATTAATGGAAGTACATAACAAGACTTATTTTGCATTGTATAATGATAAAGTAAAAGATTACTTATATATTAAAGAATTTTGCTATGAATTAATAAATTCTACTTTGACTGATTCTGAATCTCGTGGGGTTATCGCCGATGAAGAAGGTCACATAGTATTGAATCATGCAGAAGAAAGTTCTAAGTTATTACACACTAATGTTCAAACATTAAAAAAACAAGAATTAGAGGCTGATGCATATGCTGTAAAATCTTCTTTGCAGAATGCGAAAGGGTTCATTAGTTTTCTTGAAAAAGCATGTTATTATGATACATTGTTTCCAGTAAAATATCCACGCCATCCCAATTCATGCAAAAGACTTACGTTAGCTATTAAGCAGATGCATGCATTATATCCTGACCAAAAAGTACAAAATTAATAATTTCCCTCTATATAAAATTAAATTTTATAATTATTGACAATTTTTTAATAAAAAAGATATAATAATGCTATACTGATATGTAGATAAGTTTCTATCTGAAATGTATCATAAGGATTATGATGAAAAAAATATGTCTTATTGCTTTAGTATGTATTCAAAATATAGTAGCGCAACCATGTGTATTGGAGCCTGTTTGGGGACTTAGTGCACGTCAGGGTGACCGGCCTTCTATGGAAGATACCCATACGCATGAAATTAAATTTAAGGGAAATGCTAACCAATCATTTTTTGCAGTATATGATGGCCATGGGGGAAAAGAAGCAGCAGATATTGCGGCAAAAACGTTGCATACCTATATAAATCCGGCAAGTACCAATATAAAAAAAGAATTAGAGAATGCCTTTCTTGCTACTGATGATGATATAATAAAAAATACAGGATCGGGTAGTTGCGCAGCAGTTGCCTATATCAAGAATAATGATTTGTATATTGCATGGGCTGGTGATTCCCGAATAGTTTTGGCTCGAAATGGTATAATACAGTATGCAACAGAAGATCATAAACCAGATAAACCAGAAGAAAAAAAACGTATTGAAGATGCTGGTGGCTATGTAACACACAATCAAGGTGATGCTCCACGCGTCAATGGTCGGCTTGCAGTTGCTCGCGCATTAGGTGATCGTTATCTAAAGCAAGAGCCCGGCGTGTTAATTGCAAATCCAGATATTTATCATACAAAAATTAAAAAAGGCGACATGCTTATTATAGCCTGTGATGGTATTTGGGATGTGCTCACTAATCAGCAAGCAGTGGCTATAGTACAAAATGCATTGAAACAATCCTCGGTAGAACTCGAAGGGAAATATCCATCAAAACCCTTATTGCGTAGTGGTTGCTCAGATCCTTATATAGAAGAGGCGGGCAATGCTCAATGTATGCTTGCTGCACGTGCATTACGTGATACTGCCTATCACAATGAAACGTTATGTAGTGGAGATAATCTTTCAGTTGAAGTTATTATCTTTAAATAAGTAACGTTATATTAAAGAGAAAAATTATATATTTTATAGATATTGACACCCCCCCATTTAATGCTATTATTAAATTATATATAAAAATGTATTTATTATATGGAGGAAGCACAATGAATAGATATACTATACTGATTGTATGCAGTGTTGTTTCGGTCGTATTATATGGTGAAAATAATACTTATATCGGAAAAACTTCAACCGAATTAAGACAAGAAGCAGAAAAGATGCAACAAGAGGCAAAAAAATTGTCTGCAGCTGCTCAAGCAGAACAAGAACGAATAAAAAATCTTGAACAAGCACGCATTACCTATAAACAAAACTTAGCTGCAGTCTCAACAAAATCCCTTGAAAGAATCGAAGATGCAATATTATTTGCTAGAGATAAGGCAATTGAAGATTTTCAGCGCTGTATTAATCAAAAAAAGATTGAACAAGAATGTACTATTGATCAAGATCGCTTAAAACGTCGCGAAGAAAATTTGAATGTCATTGAACGCGCCAAAACACTTCCCGGGTCTTTTGGTAAAATTGTTGCTCAAGAAATGTTCAGTGAAACACCAGGCAAGCATCATGTAGATTTACCAAAAATAGAGGATACCGATTCCTTCTATTTATATCGAAAATATATTAGAGAAGCAAAAAGAGGTGATTATGATAGGTATGAAACGTTTCAATTTGCTCAACGAGATATAAAAGAAGTTACTGCACACGCTCTGGATGATTTATGTACCAAAGGTATTGCAAGAAACCGCGCAGAGGCATACGATATACTTGGGTTACCAAGACCAAAGGGATGGATCGCCAGAACTTATGAGACAATATTTGGCAAATCAAACGAATTTGAACCTTCATTTGAGCGTTCATTCTATAAAAATTTTGTACAGCAATTTATTGGTGATCCTAATAAGCCCTGGGCGCCATATAAGCCAAAGAAATAAAGTATCAAAAATAGAGTCTAATTACTTTACCCATTGATAAAATGCCATATTTTGGCAAACTGGAAGATAGAGAACTTCTATTTATATATCATAAATCAAATAAGGTACCGATAATCATGGCTATTGATTTGAAATTAGTACAAGAATTACGCAATCATACTGGCATGGGTATGATGGATTGTCGCAAAGCGCTTGAACAAGCTGGCGGCGATTTTGAAAAAGCTATTGAAATTTTGCGCAAAAAAGGTGCTTCAGTAGCGGCAAAAAGATCGGATAAATCTACCAGTGAGGGTTTTATTACTTCCTATATTCATCCTGGTGATCGCATTGGAGTTATGATAGAAATCAATTGTGAGACTGACTTTGTGGCTCGAACCGAAGCAGTACGCCGTTTTGGTCAAGATATCTGTCTGCATATTGCTGCACTAAAACCATTATATCTTTCTCCTGAAGATGTAGATCCAACTTTTATTTCTCGCGAACGTGATATTGCGCGTGAACAACTTGCTGGATCTGGCAAACCAGAAAAGATTATTGAACAAATTGTTGAAGGAAAATTGAAAAAAGTATTTTCCGAAATATGTTTATTGCAGCAAACATTTGTCAAAAATGATCAATATACAGTTAATGAAGCACTCAAAGAGCTGATAGCAAAAACGGGAGAGAATATTCGCATTCGTCGCTTTGCACGTTTTGAACTTGGTTCTAATTAAGGAAAAATCGTATGGCAATTACATTAACCTTAGTCGAAAATGATATAAAAGGTTTTCAGCAACCTATGGAAGTTGAAATGACCAAAGCTATAAAACATTTAGAAAATGAACTAGTAAAAATTCGTACAGGTCGCGCGCATACCTCATTAGTGGAAGATTTGCCAGTGGCAGCATATGGCCAAATGCCAGTGCCACTCAAAAATTTAGCGGTACTTGCAGCTCCTGATGTTCGTCTTATTACTATTCAGCCATGGGACAAGAATCTTATTGGCGACATTGAACGTGCAATTAAAGCTTCAGATGTAGGGCTTACGCCTATTAATGATGGCGATATGATTCGATTGCGTTTACCTGAAATGAGCTCTACCCGTCGCGATGAGTTAGTTAAAATTTTAGGCAAGAAAGTAGAAGAGTGTCGCGTTGCTATTCGCAATATACGCAAAGATTTTAATAATTTTATTCGTGATGCAAAAAAAGATAAAGTAATATCTGAGAATTTCTTTAATAGACTCAGTGATGTGCTACAGAAAGTGACCGATACATTTATTGAAAAAGCAGAACAATTGGCTACCAAAAAAGAAAAAGAAATAAGCACGGTATAATATATTTTTTAGCAAACCATGTAGTATAAGTACTGAAATTTTTTTATTGATTATTGATATTATATTTGTATATATGTTATATTGTTATTGAATAATATACAATTTTTACAGATTTTATCATATGAATGGAGGTATACATGAAGGTTTCACACTCTATAATGGTATTGTTATTGATTATGCCTTTTTATGTGTCTACCAGCCAGCTACCTGACAAGCCAGCGGCGGTGCAAGGCTTGGATAGACAGAGGTCTGCTATATATATACTCGAAGAAGCCCAAAAAAATTTGATTAGTCGTATAGAAAAATTCAAAAATGCTATACGTTCTGCAGATGCTATAGTTATTTTTATTAGTGCTACCTGGTGTCCCCCGTGTCAGACGATGAA
The DNA here is from genome assembly GCA_035940365.1 of Candidatus Babeliales bacterium. GTDB lineage: Bacteria > Babelota > Babeliae > Babelales > Vermiphilaceae > DASZEX01. Next base: position 24,410 of record DASZEX010000054.1, read on the forward strand.
GCCAATTATATATGCATTAGAAGATGAGTTAACCAATACACATCTATTTCTCCATCTTGATTTCAATAAGGATGCAGATATAATTTCTGCTTTCAATGAAGTATTTACTGACTATGGTATACAAGGTATACCGGCATATATTTTTGTGAAAGATGGCAAGATAGTGCATATGGGTTCGGGAGTATTGTCAAAAGAAGAATTTATGCAAAAGCTTGATACTTTATTTGGTCCTCTGGTGATAGTACCTGAATGTCCATAATCTATTGTCAAATCCTAGTATGCAAAAATAAAATAAATTCTATTGACATTATTTTATGCAATAAGATACATTTATAAATGAGAGAATAAGATATAAAAAATGGAGTAAAAAAATGAAGTCTTATATAGGTACAGGTAGTATATGCCTAGGTTTGCTATCAAATGTGATACTTTATAGTCAAGCAGAAGAATTTAAAAAACTTAAATTTGATCCATTAGCATATAATATCCATGTATTAAAAGTGATAGAAGATACTGAAACTTCTCTCATTCCAAGATTTATTAATAATCTTTTTTATATTTCTCAAACAAAAAATGTGGTGTTATTTATTAGCGGAGAATGTTTACCATGTCAGGAAATGAAACCTATTATTGCGCAGATTAAACAAGAATTAAAAGATAATTATGTTTTTTTTGAATTAGATACATATAAGCATAGGGGTATTCTTCAATATTTTGATATCCAACATATTCCTTCATATATATTTTTCAAAAATGCAACAATAATAGGCAAAGAGGAAGGCGCAATGGAAAAAGAAGAATTTGAACAATTATTGCAAGATATCTTTTATTCTCCAGCGGCCACTCAACGGGAATATCCTGGATAAAATATAACCCTTTCTTTTTTAATTTATTGTGCTATACTACTGGTCGTATAGTAAGAAGCGGCTATATATAAGATACCGTTGCAAGAGTGGCGGAATTGGCAGACGCGCTGGACTTAGGATCCAGTTCCCGAAAGGGAGTGTGGGTTCAACTCCCTCCTCTTGCACCATAAAAAAAGGAGCTATGGTATGGCGGTAATCTCTCCGGTTTCTGTATCAAATATAGTGCAATCAAATGCACCTTCTGCCTTAGATATATTCAGTTTTGATATTGTTCAAGATACATCTGGCCATGTGATAATTCGGATTATTATACCAAGTCAAATAATTGATGTTTTGTTTGAATCTGCAGCGCATACCCAACAAAAACAAATAAAAGCTCCAGGATTTGATTTTGGACAAGCACCTATTGAATTTTTAAAAAATAATTATCAAAATTCTCTTATAGAGCACCTCAAAGAATTTTTATTTAAATATTGTGTTATTAATATTGTTTACCGCATTATTAGACATAATGCACTGGTTATAGCAGGTGAGCCGCGTATTGCCAGTATTCATTTAATGCCCGGTTGCGACGCTATTTTTAATTTAGAATGCACGACTATTGATGATATTACCATTAATGAATGGCGTTATTTACCATTTAAAGCACCTAAGCGAAAAAATTATAAAGATTTAGATAGACAAGTAGAACATTTTATTGCTGAAGAAACTGAGTTATGTAATGCCAAAAAACATCTTGGGATTCAGGAGAATGATTGGGTGGCGCTTAGTATAGAACGTACACAATCTGATGGTACACCTTTAATTGCAGGTTTTGCACAACTATTTTGGCTTCAAATTAGTGATGAACAGGTAGATAACCCGTTGCGTGATTTATTACAAGATCAGAAAGTTGGGTTTATTGGTATTACACAAAATAAAGGTCTACAGGATTATTTTAGTGAACAATTGGCAACGGATTATTGGTATAAGATCATAGTGCTTGATCATCTTCCCTATGCCTATTTTTGTTTAGAACAATTTAGACAACATTTTAAAATTAAAACAAAAAAAGAGTTACTCAAAAAATGTATTGAGGTATTTTCATATCGCAATGATATTTCACAAAGGCGTGCAACGGTAGAAGAATGTCTTAAATTATTGATAGGTAAGCATTATTTTGAAGTTCCTTCTTTTGTCAAAACGCGGTTCCAGGAAAAAATTTTATTAAGTATTCATAATAGTCCAGATTATAACGTATATCGTACACAAAAAGAATTTACATCACTCATCCAAGATTTGGCTGAAAAAGCTGCCAAAGAATCAATATTTGTAGATGCGCTTGCATACCATGAACAAATTCAAGTAACTCCTGAGGATGTTTCTTATTATCTTAATTTTACCAAGCGTGGCCGAACCAAAGAATTTATCTATTTTGAACCACCTATTCATATGGTAGAAGGCCAAGCAACATTAATAGCACAAGAAGAACTTATACGTTATTGTTTACGGGAAAAAGCATTGAATTATGTTATTTACCATTTAACTAAAGAATAAGATATGCCAATAGAACAGGCGCCTATTGTTATTATTGGGTCAGGTCCTGCAGGGCTTACTGCTGCTATATATGCAGCACGTGCTAATTTGCAACCGGTTGTTATTGAAGGCAATAAGCCTGGTGGTCAGTTAATGGGGACATCGTTTGTGGAAAATTGGCCAGGTATTACTTCTATATTAGGCCCAGATCTTATGCATACTATGCGGGAACATGCACGGACATTTGGTACTCAATTTATCGAAGGTGATGCTACAAAAATTAGTATAGAACAACCGTTTATAATACATATTGGACAATCAAAAAAGATTAAGGCTTCTGCAATTATTTTGGCATTGGGAGCAAGCCCCAAACGGTTGGGATGTCCAGGAGAAAATGAGTATTGGGGAAAAGGGATAACAACATGTGCGATCTGTGATGGTGCCTTATACAAAGATAGAAAGGTATTAATTGTAGGTGGTGGCGATAGTGCCATGGAAGATGCATCCTTTTTATCAAAATTCACTAAAGACATTACTATTGTACATATTTTAGATAAACTAACTGCTTGTCAGGCTATGCAGCAACGGGTATTGAATAATCCTTCTATAAAAATTATCTATAAAAGTACCGTGACTGAAATTAAAGGCGATGGCAAAAAGGTAAATCAGGCTATAATAAAAGAACAAAATACTGGTAAAACACAAACTATAGATGTAGATGGTATTTTTGTGGCCATAGGCTTAAATCCCAATACGCAATTGGTTAAAGATATCGTGAAACTAGACAAATGGGGATATATTGAGTTGGTCAAAGGAATGCAAACCTCTGTACCTGGTATATTTGCAGCAGGAGATGCCCATGACTATACATATAGGCAAGCAATAACGGCCGCAGGCAGTGGCTGTATGGCAGCACTGGATGCCCAATGGTATATACATAGTCTATGACCTGCAATCAAAAAAACATATTTGAGAAACAGTCGATTTGCCGCTATACTAAGGTTTATAGTCGTGTATTAATAGATTTGCTATATAGGAAGAATAGCTATGTCAGTTACTGTATTTAAAAAAAGCCACAAGAAACGTCGCAAAAAGCATGGGTTTCGTGCTCGCATGAAAACCAAAGATGGCCGCAAAATCATAAATCGACGCCGGTCAAAAGGTAGAGTTCGCCTCGGGGTCAAAGAATATTAATACGTATGTCCCGTATAACAAAAAACATTAGTACTTTTACTACATCTGAGGTTGCTCAGGTATTTGAAAAAGCACAGTGTATATTTAAAAATGCGGGACTTACTCTATTATCTGCGCCAGCCCAAATTAACCATGGTCGCATTTTAATTATCACACCACGTCGCATTGGTAATGCTCCACAACGCAATAAAATAAGACGTCAATTGCGGGCTATTTTTTATGAAGAAAAATTATATGATCTATTTTTTGATTGTGTTATTATAGTCAGAGCTGCAGCGCTTGCATATTCTTTTGACACATTAAAAAATATACTATTGAATGCATTTGGCAAAAAAGTCTAATGTACTGTATAGTTAATGCAATAACTGCGTATGATGAAACATATTCCACAAAAAAATTCATTACTTGCTCGTATTCTTATTGTATGTATTGTTATTGTGCGACCGCTATTGGGGCCGGCTACCTGTCGATTTTATGTTGGCTGCACTGCTTATGCTATTGACCAATTACAAACAGAGCGCTTGCATTATGCTCTATTGAATATCAGCAAACGATTATTGAGTTGTAATCCATTTTGGTAAATCTAGCTATACAAAAAAATGGATTAACTAAAATGTATGAACTCCCTCATTATATTGATGATTCGTTATTTTAGTGCAAATTCTTTCCATAACAGGATTGTCCGTAGTATTGCATGTTTCTACTTCAGTTACTGTTTGATTTTAAGTATTTGAATCATGGTTTTTTTCATATTCTTTTTGCAATTTTGTCGTCATATCTATAACTGGTATGAGGGCTTTTAAAATGCCTGAAATCCGTTTATATTGTGCATTTAATTTGTCGGTAAGATTATCCGATCTATTCCATATTTCCTTTTGATCCTCTGGAGCACTATCATTACATACCTGCTCCATCGCACGGCCAAAATTAGCATATACAGAATCATCAGTATTTTGTTGTAGATTTTCTTTTAATAGATTTGGTTCTGGTTCTTCTTTGTTCTCTTGCATAGATCTGAATGGCCTCTTTGTATTTGTTGAGTGTTGTTGAAATTTTTTTGCATCATCACCAAACTGTTTGCTATCAAAACTTTGTTTATCTATAGTACCACTTCGTTTGCCTAGTTGATACATTGCGGTTCCAAACAATATAACACCACCAGTAATTGCACCCCATTTGAATAATTCTTTTTTATCATGCCCCATAGCATGCATGGAAGTTGCATGGGCAATAAGTAATGGTAGAAATAATATATATGCTGTTTGTTTATGTGAATACATAGATTAAACCTTATTATGTATTTATAAAAATTCAAAATAAGAAACTAATTATTGATTTAGAATGTAAACCTAAGCATTATTTTTCTTAGTATATTGCTCGCGCTTCATCTTAGATAACATTTCTAGGATCCATACCTGCGTTTGGACTAATTTTTCTTGCACGGTACGTCGATTATAAGATTCTTTTGTCTCTATTGTAAATGTATCAAACATATAATTGAACATGGTTTGTGCTATCCTTCTCCCAAAAGGCCCATAATGCAAAACATTGTCACTCATTTGATCTTCTGGAATATTATTGGGATTTACTTGTTGTTTAAATTTTTTTAGTGACTCATTTTCTTCTGTTAAGTGTTTGTTTTCCGTAGATAATCTTTCGACCGTTGTATTGAGGTCTTTCATGGTCTGCTTTGTTTGAGCATTCATTTCAGATTTTATTTGTGGTGGAAGTCCTCTATTTCCTTTGGATAGATAATATATACCACCCACAACAACTCCAGCTCCTATTACTACAACGCCACCCAGAACTATTTTTCCTTGCGTGCTAGGTGGCATATAGCTTTGCATTGCATGCAGTGGATAGAAAAAAAGTATTGATAGAGAAAAAGCTATTGGAATATGTTTATAGGTATTCATGCATATATCTCATTAATATTTTCTTGCATTATTATTAATCTTAGTATAATCATTTGAAAGAGTCTGTAAATAACTTTCAGTTTCTGGTATTAACATAAATATTTTGCATGATCAGTCATTGCTATTTTATTTTTTGCGCCAAATAAAAGTTACTAATAAAATAGCTGACCAAAATGGTCAGCTATACATACACTTTTTAATATTATAGCAATTCTCCGGCTAGTTTGCTTAGTTGGCTACGTTCACTTGTTTCCAATGCGACCGTTGCAAACATTGATTGGCCTTTGAATTTTTCACTAGCAACAACAAGTCCATTGCTACTAAAATCCAAATACAGTGAATCAATTTGATATGGATCGCCGACGAGCACTATTTTGCTACCTTCGCCCACACGGGTAATCAGTGTTTTGACTTCATGGGGTGACAAATTTTGTGCTTCGTCAATTAAAATATATTGATAGGGAATTGAGCGGCCACGCATATAGGTAATAGGTTCCATGCTTATTTTACCTTCGCGCACCAGATCATTGAATTGCATCATTTTGCGTTTTTCATTGCGTTGTTCATGTTTATTGTTATATCCTTTTTGGTTTCTATATTCGCGCCGTTTGTGTATGCGCATTTCATATGTTTCTTCAGGCACATTAATAGAATGAATAATAAAATCCATATTATCATATATAGGCATCATCCAGCTATGTATTTTTTCTTTAACATCTCCCGGTAAATAGCCAATATCACGCCCAAGAGGAATGACAGGCCGGCATATGAGTATACGCTCATATTGATCTTCAATAAGTACTTTATGTAAACCTGCCAAAAGGGCTAAAAATGTTTTGCCAGTACCGGCAGCACCAAGTAAGGTAACAAATTGTATAGAGTCATCCATTAATGCATCCAATGCCATAAGTTGTTGTGGGTTACGTGCATGCAATGGCCAACGCAATTGTGGATGATAGACAGGTCTAAATCCTTTATCGCCAATGTATCTAAAAACGCGATTATTGAAAGGATTATTTTGGCTTACTAATAATGCATATTCATGGCGAGTAAAATTATATTCTTTTGCTAAATCACTAAGTATTTTTGGTGAATCAGTTTTAAGTTGGGCTGCAGGTACGGTACTTTGAATCCATCCATGATAAAAATCAGACTCACTGACATGTTCCTTGAGATAATCTTCTGATGGTATACCAAGTGCAGATGCTTTTACCCGTGCATTCAGATCTTTGGATATAAAAATAACATCGGCGCCTTGATCGCGAAGACTCAATACGGTTAACAGAATTTCATTGTCAGCAATATTAAGCTTAAATGGCATTGGTGGTAATTCATTGGATAAAAATAATACTTTTACCATACCACCATTATCAAGCGTAACTCCTTCACCCAGTGATCCCCTAGTTCTTAATTTATCCAAAAGACGTATTGCTTCTCGCGCATTGCGCCCGCGGTCAGTACCTTCCTTTTTAAATGTATCGAGTTCTTCAATAACGCGTGTAGGAATGCCTACTATATTACTACCAAAATCAAAAAGAGCATGAGGATCGTGCACAAGAACATTCGTGTCCAAAACATAGGTGGTGTGCTTTTTTTTGGTCATTCAATCTCCTTTATATACATTGAATCACGGCCCGCTATGCATTTTTAACTTACTGGGAAATACCAAAAGAGCTAAAGAATAGTCAAAAATATCACCTAGATCAACGAACCTAACCATATATTAAGTGATATAACCAAAAGGTATTTTATTCAAATCAAAATAAAATTATATATATTACATATAATGCAAAATTAGATATGGACATTATCTAATTGAATTAGTATCATAATGGATGTCGTTGATAACTATATATAAATATTTAATTATATATACAAATAACCTTATACAGTGGAGTATCCATGAGTATTAAATATATACAACACGCAGCTGTTGCTGTTTCATGCCTATCATTTCAAATGAAAGCTATGGACATTGAGCCAGAAGTACCTCAAGATTCAGTAGGCCGCATACCTATTAGCGTATTAGTGCATCCGAAAAATTTGCCAATATTTGAAGTTGCTCGCCAGCGACCTTCTACCTTTAATGCCAGAACACTAGAAATAAAAGAACAGACGCGTCAGAAATTTGAAAAAGAAACAGATCTTACTTATCAAGTAGCAGATGAAATGATGAGTGTTAATGAAATACGACATAGTCATCGTAGTAATGATGCGAATGCTGATCGTATAGAAGATCAAAATAATAGTGTAATTGATTGGAGGGACGATATTATAGAAGAATACAAACAGGAAAGAAATAGTACTATCTTTGCTTCTATGTTGATTGATAATGTACTACAAGGAAAAGATAGAGACTTTTTTCAAAGTCATGTTACCAATAAATATAAAGCAGCAAATGGGAACCAAATTCCTACAACGTTTGATGAATTGGTCAAAAATATGCCGCAAAGTATTAGGGTAGCAAAACGTAAGTTTGCTTCTATAACAAGTTGTATGTCAACATTCAAAATATTAAAAGAAAATGCCAGAGAAGCCTTAGAAAGAGATGCAAAAAAACCTCGCATAGAAAAAAAGCAAACTGAGCTATAAGTTAGCAGAATAAGATCAAAAAAAGAAGTTGGTAATATAAAAATACCAACCTCTTTTTTTGATCTATAGTATCATACAAAAAATATTTTGTTTGTATTTATTATTAATGAGCGTGAATGATATATATTTTTTATGAATAGTATGATTGAAAAAATTATATCATTAGGTATAATGCTTATTATAATCTTTTTTGTTTAATATATAATAATAATCTATTAAATATATAACATTCTTTCCTATCAGGAGATATTTTATGAATAAGTGTTTAGCATTTACGTATTTGTATGTATTTTTAGTATGTACAACTATAAAGGCTATGGAAAATAAGGCCAACGAACTATCACTATCACAAGAAAAAATGCGTGTATCATTTTTAATAAACCCTCATAATGTAGCATCTACACTTTGTACATCTTCTGTTAATCCTCAAATAGCATCGGTGCACCAGCAGGCGAGGAAAATAGTAAAACAACAATATCAACAAGATATACATAAAGCAGACAACACAATTTTCCAGATGTATAAATCAAATGTTATCCATGCAGCACCTTCACCGGATCAACTTGATGAAAATCAATTAAAGCTTGTTAATTTGGAAAATAAATGGATTGAACCGCTAGTAAATGGACGAGATGACGCAGAAGCTTTTTTGGAAAATATGCAAGAATTATGTGAAAAAGGGAAGTCAAATAGTCTTATAAGATTCATAAATAATAGTGCGATGCAAGAAAGAAAAGCGCTATTATCCAATAATCCAACGCTGGCTGAAATTGAAGCATATATACCAGATTCAGTAAAAGAATTATTAAAGAAAGTTAAACCTGCATATTCAAGATCTTTTTTAAGTAGTCAGCTTTCCCGTTCTTGTATGCAAAATAACGCACAGCAACGGTATGCAAGACAAATCGAAGAAAAAAATAAATTAATTGGTATACAAAAAAGTAGCCATAAAAAGAAATAATAAGGTAGCGCGTTATCTGAATTATCGAGATTTGGTAACGCCTCTGCGCTGACACCAATCAAAAATAGCGCATTGAGAGCAAAATGGGGATATAGGAACACAAATATTTTGACCCCACATAACAAGTAGCTTGTTCCATTCAATCCAATATTTTCGAGGCAGTACTTTTTGTAGTGCTGCCTCAGTTTCTTTGGGTGTTTTGGTGGTAATAATACCCAGCCTATTTGAAATACGGTGGACATGAGTATCAACACATAAGGCTGGAATATTAAAACCTTCAGCCAATACCAGGTTAGCAGTTTTTGGGCCAACACCATTGAGTGAAAGTAGTTCCTGTTGTGTGTGTGGAACTTTACCCTCAAACTGTTCCAGTAATTCTTGGCAGACAGAATGTAATGTTCGGGCTTTTCGCTTGTAGAAGCCTACTGGATAAATAATTTTTTCTATGCGGGCAATAGAAATTTTGAGTATATCCTCAGGAGTTTTTGCATATTCAAATAAGCGACATGATGCGGGAAATGATACGGTATCACGCGTACGCAAGCTTAATAGACAAGAAATAAGAATAAGAAAAGGGTCCCGTCCAAAACGGGACACAACTGCTTGGGCTGCTGGAGGAGGCATATGGCGTGTGGCTATACGAAGCATCTGCACAATAGATTCGATACGCTCCAACAATTTTTGTTGCATTTTATCCGACCTAGGCTATACGCTTTTGTCGCATAACTTTTGTGAAGATACAAAAGTTATGATAAGGTTGAATATGAAGTATTAAGTTCTTGGAGGATAATCTTCTAAAACTTTTGTTATAACAGTTAATATTAGAACAAATAAATTTAAATTATTGATTATGAATATTTTTATATTTTTAGATAACATTATGGCCCCTTGTGTAATGTGCTATTCACTATATACAATATATCAAGACTTTAATACTAAAAATTATAGTCGTACGTAAGGGTAATGGCAAGAAATTATGACTATTTTTAACCTTATTGAATCTATTTTTGGTAATTTTTACTTCGTTTTGTTAACCATTATTTTTGTTTTTATATTTAAAACGGGTTTGCTTTGTTCATTAATGGTTCAAAATAGTACTTCCAAAAAATTGTTTTATCAAAAGATATTATTTTCTACAGTTATCATTTCAAGCATGACTGCAAACTTTGCTTGGATTATTCAGCTTATAAAAAATCTTTTTATTCCCAACTTAAATTTTCATATTCCATTATTTTTTGCTCGGCTAGCCTGGATATTTGCACCTGTACAATATCAAACATTATCATTATCAGTAGAAATTTTATTTGATCGTGAAATAAAACTTTCATTTCGGCAGAAAATAATTTGTAGTATAAGTATTTTTTTATCATTTTTATTTACTAGTTTATCAATTATAAGTTTTCATCAGATTAGTAGTACTATCGAAAAGTATTTTGAAATGATTATTCCGCAATATAATACCTTTATTCTTATGATTCCTAGTATATATATTGCATATAAAAAGTTATATCTTCCTAATATTCCTACCATTTTAAAACAACAAGGATTAATTTTATTGCGTTGGTTTGTAATTCCGCAACTTATTTGTGATATTGTTCAAACGACACCTTTACTTAACTATAATACGTATTTTTCTACAATAACTAATAGCTTCGCATTTACTACTTTGTCTACCTTATTTATGACCTGTGCGATGTTTTTCTGTGCAAAAAAAATGATAGGGCTACGGTTTTTGAATTTCAAAAATCATGTACAATCAAAACAAAAGTTACATTTTATTAATGATTTTAAAATTATATTACAACGTCTTTCGCAGGTTACTACCTTTGAAGAATTAGAGCATGTTTGCCAAGTATTTTGCAAAGAAGCACTGAATATACCGCTTGCCAAGACTACACTGTATATTCGAGGAAATTCTTCTAGTACATCTAATACTGGTACTATACCCCTTGATACACACCATCATGCAGAAACGTTTTTGGACATGCATGCATCTATTTTATTACCAGAATTAAAAAGTACATTAATTCTAATTTATGATGAAATTGATTTTACTCATTTTTATAATAGCAATGATATGCATTCTATGTTGCTGCATTTTTTGAATGGTATTAATGCAGATGTGTTTCTTCCTATTTTTGAAAAGCAAAATCTTATTGCGTATATTATTATAGAAAAGCATGCTCGTTTGGCAAATTTGTATACTAATATTGAGCGCGACGAAATGATTGTATTTGCAAGTTATTTAGGTGCCATTATTTCATTATTAAAAAATAAAAGTCTAGAATTGCTTATTGAAAAACAACAAGAACTTAAGCATGAACTCTATATTAAACACAATGAAGTTGAGAAATATAAAGAAAGTATACGTTCTTTTTTGCGGATTAATCATCATCATATTGGTGTTATTTGTTATCAAAATCGTCGGTTTGTAATGGGAAATGCAATAGCAAAAGAATTGATACCAATCAACATTAACCAGCAAGAAGGCCATCCTGTGACCAAAAAACTTAAACAACTTGCTTTAACCGTTGAATCATATCGGACACCACAACTTGGTTATACAACAGACAAAGAAGGTAACACCTTAATAATTTCCGCTTTGCCTCATCTGGAAAAAAATATGGTTATTTTGACCGTTTCATATCCCAATGTTGCCGATATTATTAAGCAGCATATTGATATATTGCATAATCCATCAGAATGGGATTATGTACTGTATTTGGAGACTACTAAATCAGGACATTTGATTAATAAATTGGTACCAGGTAAAGGTCCGACGTTATTGCAATTTAAAATTAATTTACTCAAAGCTTCTATGGGAAGCAAGGCAGTATTATTGGATAGCCCTGATGATGATCTAATGGCAACAGTTGAGTTATTGCACTATGTAAGTATGCGAGATTTATTACATACAATCATATTAGAAAAACCATTATGCGATAGCAGTATTGCAATAAAGTTATTTGGTATAAACCCTCTATTTGTTCAAACAAAACAGGAATTACCATCTATTATGGAACAATTAAGCGCCTCAGGCACCTTATTTATTAAAAATATTCATCACCTGGATCTGGAAACTCAACAATATTTGGTTGAATATCTTAAATCTGGTTTATTTAGAATATATAAGAGTGATCAAAAGCTACCAAGTAATGTGCATATTATATGTTCAAGTAATCAAAATCTTGCGCATTGTGTACAGCAAGGAACTTTTCTGAAAACATTATATGAATTATTGTACCAAACAAAATTGACAGTGCCATCACTTATTACACTGCCTGAACAGGAAATTCATGCATTGGCTGAAGGTTTTTCACAACAAGTTACGCGCCATAATACATTTGAAGAATTATTAGTATTAAGTGAAAAGGAAAAACAACGGTTAGTGCAAGCGCGGCCAACTAGTCTTGCAACACTCAAGCAACGTGTACAACATCTGTTGGTGCAAAAATCTAAAAAACATAATATTCATGAAGAAATTACCTTTAATCCTGCCTATGAAGTAATAGATCCCGATCTTGCACAAGCCAAATGCCTAGGAAGACATGCATTGAAAGATCGTCATCTTATGCATTTGTTATGGACAAAATTCAAAAATCAAAGTGATATTGCTAAATTTTTAAATGTTGATCGATCGTCAGTATGGCGTCGGTGTAAAGAGTATGGTCTTGAATAAAGGTATAATTACTATGGATCGTATAACATTTATTAATAAAAAAGATGAGTTTTTGCAACAGCTAACTATAGAACGCAATCTTTCTGAACATACTATACGTGCATATCGTGCAGATTTACAGCAATGTATACAGTTTTGGGAATCACTTTCACCAGACGATCAAGCCCATTTAACGGTGCGACAAATTATTGAACGATATTTAATGGTTCTATTTTATAAAAAATTACATAAAAGTAGTATTGCGCGTAAATTTTCTTGCTTGCGTTCTTTTGAATTATTTTTAGCCAAACAAGGTATAGAACTTAATCTTAAATTAAAACGGCCGCGTATTGAAAAAAAACTTCCCATATATTTAAGTATAGATGAAATGTTTCATCTATTGGATAAGGTACCAGATGATGCGTTAGGCAGTCAGTTTCCTGCACGAGATAAGGCTATATTGGAATTATTATATGCAACAGGTATTCGCTGTTCTGAGCTGGTTAATATACGTATTGGTGATATTGATTTAAAACAAAAAAATATTCGTATTATTGGCAAAGGGCGACGCGAACGTATTGTATTATTTGGCGATAAGTCTGTATATATTTTAAATCGTTATTTTAAAGAAGAGCGATTGGGTATTAAATCTGCAGATGAACCATTATTTTTGAATTACAAAGGCACTAAACTCACAACCAGATCTGTGCAACGTATTATTCATATGTTCAGATCATTTTTGAAAATAGAAAGACCAATTACGCCGCATAAAATTCGTCATACATTTGCTACTCATTTATTGCATCAAGGTGCTGATTTGCGAACAGTACAAGAACTTTTAGGCCATAGGTCACTCAGCAGCACCGAAAAATATATGCATGTTGCGCTGAATGATCTTAAACGAGTATGCAATAAGACTCATCCTATGCAATCAAAATTGAAAAAAAAGGATGAAAACCAATAATGGCTATTTCCTCTATATTACTGACGCCAAAAATAATGCGTTGTATGTATGCATGTATAGCTTTTATTATGATTATTTGTGGACGACTTTTTTATTTACAAGTGATGTGTGGTCCTTATTTTTTTACTCAAAGTATTAATAATTTTTTGCGTACTGAAAAAATAAAACCGCAGCGAGGCAATATTCTTGATCGGCAAGGGACCTTACTTGCCACTAATCGACCAGTTATACATATATATTGGTCAGGTACCGGAAACAGAAGATTATCAAAGGAGCAGGAGGATATTGGTAAAACAATATGTATGTTATGTGACCTTATATATGATAAAGAAAAAAATGCTATAGCACGGGCTGAGAGAACCAAAAGCATAAAACTTATAGCTTCTGATATACCATTTAGTCAGTTATGTATATTAGAAGAGCGATATGGACAACATCCTAATATAAAACTCAAAACAAGCTGTAAGCGATATTACCCTTATGGGACACAAGCAAGCCATGTTATTGGTTATTTAGGTAATATTACTAAAGAAATGCAAGGAATAATGGGACTTGAAAAATTAGAGCAAGAACACTTGCGTGGTTCTGAAGGTACCTTACTCAAAACAGTAAATTCTGTTGGTATCCCATTAAATCAAAAAAAAATAGAAGAAGAAATGCATGGTAATAGTGTATATACTACCTTAGATATACATATACAAAATATAGCGGAAAAAGTTTTTCCTCTGGAACACAAAGGTACTATTTTAATTATAAATCCATCGGATGGTTCAATACGAGCACTTGTTTCGCGCCCTTCATTTGATCCTAATATTTTCTTGGATGGTATTAGTACTCATCAATGGGATACATTACAACAAAATCAACCATTTCTCAATCGTGCTACACAAGCCTGTTATGCTATTGGTTCAGTTTTTAAATTGATTACTATAAGTGCAGCATTGGAGAATCATCTGATTGATATTGATTCTACGTGGCATTGCAAAGGTTTTTTTTATTATGGAAAACGTAAATATTGGTGTAATAATCATTTTGGTCATGGTATTTTGTCTACCTTGGAAGCAATTGCTCATTCGTGTAATATTTTGTTTTTTGATATTGGTACTAAAATAGATATTGATTTACTTGCATCATATGCATATCGGTTTGGTCTTGGCAGAAAAACAGGAGTACTATTACCAGAAAAAGAAGGCATTGTACCATCAAGAGCATGGAAGCATGAACATCGTGGTGAGCCATGGTGGCAGGGAGAAACGCTATCAAGTACTATTGGTCAAAGCTATTTTAGTGCTACACCGATCCAAGTTGCTCGCTATATTGGCGCTATTTTTACTGGTTATTTGGCTCGCCCGCGCATTTTACTTTCCGAACCGGTAGAATTAACGCCACTGAGTATTGCGCCTGAAACCAGAGAATTTCTGAAAGAATCCATGAAATTGGTAGTTAAACAGGGAACTGGTAAAATGATGCGCATAAAAGATATTGAAGTTTATGCAAAAACTAGTACAGCACAAGTAAGTGAATTAAGTAAACGCAAGCAAGCTACAAAACATTTGGAACATGGCTGGTTTGCATCCTATGTGAGCTATAAAGATTATGAACCGTTTACTATGATTATTGTAGTAGAACATGCAGGCTCATCTCAGATTGCAACCACCATTGGCAGAGAATTTTTGCTGCAATATAAAGCATTAATGGATAGATCAGCATAATAGCTATTACATTTCTTTTTACAAAATCTTGTGGATACCTATATATGCATGATAGAACCTATGATATACATGCATTAGATAGAAGGATATATATGAATTATGCCTCAGCTAGACCGAGTATAGTATGGATTGTTCTAACTATTATTGTTGGTGGTCTAATAGGTTTTTTTGTTGCACAATCACATAAAGGAACATGCACAAAACCACTTACTGCCAGCTGTTTTGAACTTGCCCTTAATAAAGCAATGCGAAAATTATGGGCTGACCATGTAGTATGGACGCGTCTATATATTATTGATGCTATTGCTAATGCCGGATCAAAAGATGCAACGCTCAAAAGACTGCTCCAAAATCAAACTGACATTGCAAATGCCATTGTACCATATTATGGGCAAGAAGCCGCAAATGCATTAGAAGCACTCCTGAAAGATCATATTGTTATTGCCGGTGACGTAGTAGCTGCTGCCATTGCAAATGATCAGGAGGCATTAAAAGTTGCTGACAAAAAATGGCATGACAATGCGCTTGAAATAGCAACCTTCTTGCATAATGCTAACCCTGAAAGTTGGCCCTTGCAGACTATAATTGATATGCTGAATGAACATCTTGCATTGACTACCAAAGAAACGGTTGCCCACCTGAAAGGACAATGGAATGAAGATATTACAATCTTTGATCAGGTATTTAATCAAATTATGACAATGGCCGATGCACTGGCTGAAGGAATTTATATGCAATTCCCTTCAAAAAAATAATAAGGAAAATAATCAATATATTTTTTGCTTCAGTGGGCATAGTTTTTATGCTTGCACTATTAATGTTAGCATGGGGCATTTTTATTGTTGATTTTCTTATCTATGGCATAGCACTATATATGGGATATTGGTATGTAATACCAGTAATGGTAATGATTATAATTATTGCGCAAACTTTGCAGTATTATAATACCGATATTTTTTAGCATGCTTATCTATTGGGCATCTGCTAAGATGAAGTGCAACGCTTTTCTGATAATTCAAATGAATAGTTTTAGATAAATTTTCTGGTTGACAATATTTTTATATAGGTTATACTAATTATAATAGGGTTATAATATATAAACTAGTAGGAGATATATATGAAAAATTTATATGGTATGCTACTTTTGGCTATTGCTTGTGTAAATAGTATGCAAGGAATGGATCAAAAGAATGATCATACATATACTTTTCTTGGCGATAAAGTTGGTTGGACAGCTGAGGCACACAATATTACATTGCCAGATACGGCTTTAGATCCAAGAGATCCATTTTCAGCAAATCGTATGAAAGATTGTGGGGAAATATGCCAAAAAACACGGGCGTTATACCAACAGTTTTTAGATGATTCTGATGGAAAATTAGTGATTGATTTTGGTAAATGGAAATATACACAAAAAAATCCATCAGTAGTGGAATTTGAAGGTGATAAACAACAGGATATGGCAGATCGAAGAGGTATCATGTTATTAGATGAAGAACGTAGCAATAAAGATCCATTTTCATGTATGAGGTCATATAAATACAAAAATGGTTGTTCAGAGACATTGCTAAAATTTGTAAATGAATTTTATGCAAAGAAACATAGGATTGCCAAAATAAAATATAGTTATTGGACTTGTATAATAACATCTAAGGATTTTCCTGCAGAGGTTTGGTTTGGCCATGATCATATGAAAAAAAATTATCCTGATATTACAAAAAAAGCTTTGCAAATAGCACAAGAACGCGAACAACAAAATCAGTAATAGTATAATAATTAAACAAGAAAAGCTCTGGTGTAAACCAGAGCTTTTTTATGTATAAACTTGATATATTAATCTTTTGTCAATACATCAAGTTCTTGCTTTATATTTCTTTTTGCTTTATCAAGAGATTTTTTTCTTTTGAATAATTTCTGCTTAATGCCATCTGCTTTATTAAAAGATTTTGTTAATTGTTTATTTTCAAAATCTATATTTTTAATTTGTTGTCTAAGATTTATACATGTTTGCTTTTCTTGTTGTGCAAAATGTTGTGCCAAATTTTTACGTGTTTCATTGTACTTGGTGAAGCATTGATTAAATTCTCGTTCAAGCTTTTCTTGGGCTATATAATTTGCAGTCCGACCAAAATCTAAAGCACTTTTACCTATATCTAATGTACTTGTTGCTTCGTCTAAAATTTTACGTTCCCTTATTATTTGCTCTTTTTGTTTTTGTAATTGTGTATAATAATCAAATGTTCCATAGTTCGGTCTGACTAATTGTTCTTCTTTGATGCATATAGTTTTTGCAGGATTAATATATTTTCCGATAATGCGTGCCCATATATCACTAAATTTTATAAAAGATTGGAATGGATTCTTTTCCCATTTCCATGATTGTTTTAATTCTTCGCCATTAGGTAAACGTGCTTCAGGAAAATCATGTACTGCAGGTACAAGAATATCTTCCATTTCTTTCATAGTTTCTTCAGAGAATTTTGACTTATCACTGGTTCCTGCATACAATGCATGATAATTTGGTTTGCGATTGAAAAATGGCCATATTCCACTAAGCCAAGACTTTGGTTTGACATCAGATAATTGATACAACCTAGGTACTTCTTGATTGCTAGCAATTGCGTTATAGGTATTTTGTGCTTGTTTACTATATGCAGGAGCATAAAAATTATAAATCCATGAACCAATACTATCGCATGATTGAGAGGTTCTTTCTTCAGCGCTATGTATAATATTTGTAATTAATAGTATTGTACATATAATACTATATGTATTCATATTACACTTTCTTATAGATATTGTTTTCTATGGTATTATTACAGGCTTATTGAGTGGATCTAATTATTAAATATTTTTAAATCAATAAATAAAGGAAGCATTAGTATACCTAAGTACTTCCTTATATTTACTTTTTCTAAATGTAAGAATTATGCGCGTGCTGCTTTGGAAACGCGTTTTGCCAAGCGGCTTATTTTGCGCATTGCAGTATTGTGATGCAATACATCTTTACTTTTGGCACGCATTATTTTTGATTCAGCGTCTTTTAATAATAGTTTTGCAGTATCAACATCATTACCTTCTAGGGCAATAAGAACTTTTTTAATTGCAGTACGTACTGCTGTTGTGCGCGCAGTATTACGTTCATTGCGGACTATGGTTTGGCGTGCACGTTTTTTTGCTGATGCAATATTAGGCATACAATTCCCTTATATTCTATTTTCTTTTATGAAATTTTACTTACTTTACCTGCTTTGACACAACGGGTGCATACCTTGCCCCGCTCAATTGAACGTGAACCACCTTCATTGCGGACAAAACGTATAGTATGAACATTAGGGTAAATCCAACGTTTTACCCGGTTATTTGCATTACTAACTAAGTTACCTACTTGTGGTCTTTTATCGCAAACTGTACATATTCGTGCCATGGTGCTACCTTATAAAAGTTACTATATAACTATATTTTAGAGCTTATCTCTTTTATATTACGCTTTATCTCTATTTTTTCAACTTATTAGCTTAATTTTAGCTCTGTTCTTGGTTCAATACCAAGCAGTTCATATACTTCACCGGCATAAACTGTTTCTTTTTCTATGAGTAATTGAGCGAGTTTATCGAGTTTATCTTTGTGCTGGCTAAGCATTTCACGCACTTTTACTTGGCATTCATCTAAAATGCGGCGTACTTCTTCATCAATAAGCCGTGCTGTTGACTCTGAATATGGCTGTTGGCCATACTCTTGGCTATAAACTACAGGACCTAATTTTTCAGACATACCATAATCGCATACCATGCTACGTGCTATGGCTGTAGCTGCACGAAAATCGCTTGCTGCACCTGTCATAAGCTTATTAAAAATTAATTCTTCTGCGGCACGGCCACCAAGTGCTGCCATAATAGATGATATCATTTCATCTTTGCTGCTGGTATATTTTTCCCTTTCAGGCAAAAATGAGGTTACACCCAATGCGTGGCCACGAGGAATAATGGTAACTTTGTGTAATGGGTCAGAGTCAAGCGGCATGAGCAAGCGAATGAGTGCGTGTCCAGCCTCATGATAAGCGGTAACTCTTTTATCTTCATCGGTGAGCATTTTGCTCTTACTGACTTTACCTATAAGAATTTTGTCATGCGCTTCTTCCAGATCATGTACATCAATCATGGTTTTGCCAGCTTTTGAAGCATTAATAGCAGCTTCATTAATTAAATTGGCCAAATCAGCGCCAGAAAACCCTGAGGTTGCACGGGCAACTTTAGCCAAATCAATAGTAGGATCTAGTTTTACTGATTGGCTATGAACTTGCAAAATCTGTTCACGACTTTTTTGATCTGGGTATGGTACATGTACAATACGATCAAATCGGCCTGGACGCAATAATGCTTTATCTAGCACATCTGAGCGATTAGTTGCTGCCAATACAATGACTGGTTTTTTATAGGTTAGGAACCCATCCATTTCAGTAAGTAGCTGATTGAGAGTTTGCTCACGTTCATCATGACCACCACCCATACCTCTACCGCGATGACGGCCTACTGCATCAATTTCATCAATAAAGACAATGCATGGTGCATGGGAACGGGCTTGTTCAAATAAATCTCGTACCCGCGATGCACCCACACCTACAAAAACTTCAATAAAATCAGAACCGCTAATGCTAAAAAATGGGCAATTAGCTTCCCCAGCTACAGCACGAGCAAGTAAAGTTTTTCCATTACCAGGCTCACCAACTAATAATACACCACGAGGGATCTTGGCACCCATACTCTTGTATTTGTCTGGATTTTTCAGAAAATCTACCACATCTTGTAATTCTTCTTTTGCTTCATGTACGCCAGCAACTGAAGAGAATTTCTCTTTGATAGCCGATGGCGGGAACATACGGGCTTTGCTTTTACCCATATTGAATATACCGCCAGGTCCTCCGCCAGAACTTGCTGAGCGGGCTTGTCTGATAAATTGCCATACAAAGATAAAGAATAAGATCAATGAACCTAAAAAGAGTAAATGCCAGAAATTAAATTGATTTGCCAAATTATCAACAGCAACCATTACATTATGAGCGCGTAGCATATCCCACATTTGGGGGCTATCGACTACTACCGTTTCAAACCGGGAACCATCTTTTAATTTACCCTGCACGTCTTGGCCAGTTACATGTACCTTTTCTACTTTGTTTTCTTCAATTAGATCAAGAAATTGAGAATAGGTGACATTATTGATTTCTCGCGTATCACTAATAAGCCAAGATAAAACCCCAATACCGGCTAACGCTATTGTCAAAGCCAGCACTATACCTTTTGGTCCTTTTGAAGGAAATACAGAACGATTAAATCTTTTCATAGTACTCTATAGTTATAAGGTGTTATTTATATGTATCTTTAGTATATAGAAAAAATGGCAAACTGTCGATACCTATTTTAGCTAATTGGATAGGTTAAAAAACAGTTTGACCAGGCTGGATAACTGCATCGTACATCAGGGGGGGTAATGGCTTTATGTTCGCCAGTAATACTATTCATTACCTTTATAGTACTTTGTCTGCCTAGTCGCCATTGATAAAGAATATAATTACCACAGGGAGACCAGCAACATTCATCCTTGGTACCTTCATCATATGTCAGTTGTCTATGAGTATTACTGGTTTTATCATATATAAAAAGTTGCATTATACCATTAACCATTTTCAGATATAGAAGTTGATTGAGCATAGGATGTGCCGATGGACAGGTGCAATAACCATAGGGAGTAATGCGTCGTATTGTTTCTGTTTCAAGATCATAGGCACATATTTTTGGCTGATTACTGTTGTAATCTGAAGTAAAGTATAATGTTTTGCTATCTGCTGAAAAACTAATAGATACATTGTTGCCATCATTATTAGAAATATTTTTCCGCATACCATTTTTGCATACATATATTTGATAACTACCTTCACCGCGAGAAGCACAATATGCGGCAGATTTTCCATCTGGTGCTATGACAAAATGCAGCGCGCCGCTTTCATCATGTGCACCTTGTATAATACGTTTGTGTTTTTTGCCATCTATATGCATTAAGCGTGTTTTTGTTGGATTTTGTTCTGAATAAAACAGTTGTATATGCGTTGGATCAATGCCCCAGCGTGGTGCAATATTTACGGTAGGGGTAGATACCCATATTTGTTCACCAGAACCATCATAATCAGCAATGCAAATATACGTAATAGGTATACCATGGCGGAATCCAACCTCTTTGCTATATGCTATTTTTGAAGTAAACATACTTGGTTGTCCGGTTAATACTGGCCATATTTTTTGGGCAATATGATGAGCCCAACCAATGGGTTTAGTTTTTTGTTTTATATATTTGCCACTTGCTTGTTTGATCATATGACCCATAGTAGTGTCGTATACTCTATATTCTATATCTCGTTTACGTGAACTATGATTGATTATAATAGCAAATTGATATCCTTGTTTGCATAAATCGGTAATATCACGCACTTGTTTTGGAGCATGACTCAATGCATGAACTTTTGTGAAAAATTGATTACTATAGGACATATCTTTTGCTATAATATGGGCAATATTTTCTAGTAATGTATCATTTTCGCCAATATAGGAAATTGATATACCCATTTTTTTGCTTTGTGTATTATGAATTACAAAATTAGGCTGTTGTGCGTGCACTATGAAGGATAGTATATATCCTATACTGTATAGTACGTATCGTAGGGTCATGTATAATCCTGTTATAGTATGTATATTTTAACTTTCAAAACTAATTTCAAGCACCGTTCCCCATACATCTTGAGGCATATCTATATGCATAAGGGTACTGCGTGCTTGTACATCATACATTACTATACCCGAGCTTTTTATCATTTCCATTTTTTGTATTGAGCCCTGGCGACCAATATATACTTTAATAGTGCAGGAATGTCCTTGTGCACCTACTGGTGCAGACCAGGCTTGCGAGATTAATTTCTCAAATGCATATTGTTTAGTCAAGGCAACTTTTTCTCGATAATTATTAACTACAACTACCGGAGCATCAGCTGAAATGTCTTGTGGGATATCTACCACACTATCATTTTGATGTATTTCTAGTTGTTTATTAGGTTTTGTTATTTCCTGAGGTTTATTTTTTGATATTTTATCTTTTTGTTGTTTGATTGGTTTTATAAGTTCTTGTTTTGCAGATTCAAGTTTTGGTTTATCAGGTACTTTTGGTGTTTCTGGTGCATTAGGTGCTTTGATTACTTCTTTTTTATTGTCTTTTGCTGTTTCTATTTTTTTTATCTGTGTAGCAGGTTGGCACTCAGGAATTGGTGCAGCTATTTTTGGTTGAGGTAATTTTTTTTGTATAGGTTTTGTGCTAGGCATTGTTTTTTGTTTGGCAGTATTGGAAATAGTAGAAGATTGTTTTTTTGCTTGCGGAGTTTTTTGCCTATTTACTGATATAATCGATTGTTTTGTATGCGCGGCATATCCAACTACAAAAATAGGAATGTCAGAAGATTTTTTGTGTATAATATGTATCGATGTAACTACTGTATTATAATTATACAGAAAAAAAATCATTGCAAGAAGTATTAGGTGAAGAAAGCTGGAAATGGCAATAAGTTGCATCCATGCTGATAGCTTACGTATATTTCTGTGTTGCCAAAGCAACATGTTGGACTCCACTTACACTTTTTATATTGTCTATTAATTCAAGTACAGTACCATATTGTGCCTGTTCATCTGCTTTGACAAATACTATGACATCTTGTTTGCTACCAATTAATTCTTTCAGTTTAGTAATAAGCACAGAAATATCAATTGATTTTCCATCAAAAAATATATCATTTTTTTGATCAATATAAATAACAATTTCTTGATTAAGGCCAGATCCTTCCTGTACCTTTCCCCGAGGCAACGTGACTTTGATCATATTATTAAGCATAGGTGATGCAACCATAAAAATAATAAGTAGGGTGAGAGCAGTATCAATTAATGGAGTCAATGGAATATCGGTTAATTGAGTACGTGTGCGTCGTTTGCGTGGAATGTATGCCATACGTTCCCTTTATTTAGTATCTTGCACCATTTTTTGCAATACAAATGTTACATGATCTTCAATATAATGTAGATGATCTTCCATAGTGCGCAAATACCGTTGCACAATATTAAACATCACTAAGGCAGGAATAGCCAGCATAAGTCCTGCAAGTGTAGTAATAAGTGCTTCGGCAATACCCGGAGCTACCGTTGCAATATCAGCGGTTTGCAATTCGCTAATACTCATAAATGCATGTACCAGCCCCCATATGGTGCCAAATAAGCCAAGCAAAGGAGCAACAGCAGCACTCGTAGATAGCCAAGAGACATATGATTCTTCATAGGACATTACTATATCTAGTGCCTGTGCAATTTGGCGTTGCAATACATCCCATTCAGATTCTTGTAATATTCCTTTTTGCATATGGTCAGTGCGAGATTCTAATAATATTTTGAGAAATACCATAATGCGTGATAAATAATATCCTGCAATAGTTCCATGTTGTTTTGATGCGACAATCAGTAACTGATCAACGGTGCGCACAGATTCAAGTTCATGATGTGCTTGTGCTAGCTGCTTGCATTTAAGATGTAATACAATTATTTTAAATAAAAAAATTGTCCAACATACAATAGATAATAATAGCAAAATAATCAGAACAGCTTTGCTGACTGTATCTGATTGGCTTACCAAACGCCACAGACTATTACCCATAAAATAATTCATGCACAATCCTTATAGATATCTAATTCTATATAAACAGCTCTGAGTGTATCATACTTTGCATAACAAAGGTAATAGCTCAAAAATAATCTTTAATCTTAATATATATTATAATTATTGGTTAGTACTTATATACATTATTGTTATATTTTCTTTCCTATATTGCATATATAATTTTCATTGCCAAAGCCATTATTTTTATATAATCTATCAGCAATTTACACTGTTATATCTATAAAAAAAGGAAATGTAATGATACCATCTGATTGTGTAACGTTACTGTGTAGTATTGCAATGGCATTGGGTATTTATGCTTCTGAAGTTCCTCAGAAAATAAAAGATATCAATACCAAAGAAAGAAGACCGCTATATGGTATAGGTGAACATATATACACAGCAACACCAGATTGTACGACACTTTTAGCATGCCAATTTAAACCAGATATTATTGCAACTAAAACCTATACTAATACAACAAGAGGGCCGAATTATAGCAAAACTATAGCTTACCTTAACCATAAAAGACAATTAAAATATGATGATATTACCAAAAGATTATTTGTGGCAACGGAGTATTTGCCAAGTGATAGAAATCATATAAATATTGCAAATGCGGTAGGTATGCCTTCTCCTGGTCTGGAAACTATTGAACAAAATATTGTTCAAACTCTGAAATTACTGCAAGAACATCAGCCAACTACTAAATTAATGGTTTCTGTGTACAGCACTTCGCTTGAAGGTTTTGCTACTATGGCGAAATTAACTAAAAAATTACAAGTACCGTATGTATGTGCCAATCTTTCCTGCCCAAATATAGAAAATGGTGCTGGTTGTTTATATAAAGATCCAATAAGGGTTGCTGCAGTATTAGCAACCATGATACCGATACTTACTTCTACTCCATTAATTGTCAAGGTAGGGTTATTTGCATCAGAGGAATTATTTCTGATGGAAGAAGTATGCAAGACTATTGCACAAAAAGGTGCATATGCGATCTATGGTATTAATGCACCACGAGCGCGTATAGTAAATGAAGATGGTTCGCCTACATTTGGACAAGATAGAGAATATGCCGGATTATCCGGTACACAAATTCGCTCACTGACACTCGATTGGGCAAAAAAGACTCGCGCTATTATTGATACCTATGAACTTCCATTAAAATTGTTTGTTGGCGGTGGCATTACCAGACAGGAGGATTTTGCATTGTTTGAATCATGCAAACCGGATGCGCTTTTTAGTGTTACGGGTATTATGTTTAATACACTTACATTTCCTGAACAACATCCAAAAAGTTTTACATCTTTGGCTAAAGAATTTGGTTCATTAAATAAAAAAGCTAGAATGGGAAATTATCTTAATACGCTAGTGAGTAAACTGTGAAACATATAGTGTATGGAACTATAATATGTAGTCTATTCTCATTACTCTCAGCATCAGATTATCTCATTGAAATATTACGTGAGCATCAGATAATTAAAATGGGAGAATATACACTCAAAAGTGGCAACACATCACCATATTATGTTGATATGCGTATGGTATTTTCATTTCCCGCTATATTTGATCACATACAACAACGACTTGCAGAAATAAGTCAAACTATTGTATATGATCGTATTGCTGCAGTACCGTATGGTGCAATTCCATTTGCCACCGCATTGGCACTTGCGGTACATAAACCTTTTATTATGGTGCGCAAAGAGGCAAAGGCCTATGGTATGCAAAAGCTCATAGAAGGTATGTATGTAGCTGGCGAGCGCGTGTTACTTATTGAAGATGTAATGACTACCGGATCAAGTATCTTGGAAACTATTAAACAGATTGAATCACAGGGTTTAATTGTGCATGATATTATTGTTTTGTTTGATCGCCAAGAGGGTGGCAAGGAAAAACTAAAATCGCAGGGTTATACAATACATAGCATGATAGATGTATCTGAGCTAGCAGTATAATTTATTATGCATAATAGTGTCCTTTTATATAGTATTCCTTTTTAATGCTATAAGTACTACTTAAATCCTTGATTTGTATATGCAGTTTGATCCATATGAATATAATATTTAATAGGGTGAGCTAGTATTGGACTTGGGTTATTTTCTACAGTGAATAATGCTCCTCTATCACCACCAGCTATATATGATACATCGAGAATCTCTGTAGGCATATTGAGTTCTTTTATAATATTAATAATCTCCTGTTGCCATGTTGGATATAATGGTATGTGTTCTTTTTTATCGCTAAACCAACTCCGGAACCAATTTTGATATAATCTAATGGGGTATGCTATAATGACCGTTGCCTTTTTACGTTGTTGTCCATGCAAAGCATCTTTTTCTTTTTGTACTATTGCTTCTAGTTGAGCAATATGTTCACATTTGTGTGCATGATCATAGTGTGCCATAATAAAATTAGTAGTATTATCCTGATTTTCCATAATTAAAGCAGTAGCTATAGACTCGCGTAATCCTATAGCTGATATGAAAAGAGGACTACATCTATCAGGAGTAACAAAACATGACTTAATTTGATTGACTTTCAATGTATTGCGGTCTTGGCACGCGTGTTGTATTGAATGGTACAGTAAAATTCCAACAATAAAAATGATATAAGTTTTCATGTGCTTTCTCTATATTTTTAAATAATAAAAGTAGGATAAAAATATTATATCTCTATCCTACTTATTTTAATATAAATTTAACAATATTATAATGCGCCAAAATCAAAAGTAGCCGAACGGTAAATAGGTTCTTTTATTTCATGCCTATTTTGTTGCAATTCACGTGCGCGTACCATGCGATGAATGCCAATACCGCCGCCAAATCGGGCAAAAAACGGTAATGCTAAAAATTCTTCCAGCTCTTGTTCTACCCGCTCACGGCCAAATTCAGCAAATAATTTTTGTGCATATAAGCCATCACTAATAGTATAAAACCAATGGCGCATTTCAGCTGGGTTGCAACTCCGTTCTGCTGAACCTATAGTTTCTATACCATGTACAATAGCATCTATTTTCTTTGCATGCATGCCATCTTGTTTCATATTAAAAAATGGATGGGAACGTGCTGGAAAATTTTTTAAAAAGAATACAGAACTAAAATCTTTTGCAATTCGTGCTTCTTCTGCTGATCCAATAATAGAAACATTATAATGATTTGCTATAGCATCATATTCGCCTTGGTGGTAATTACTTTTTGGTCCAAAGCCCATGAATTCAAATAACTCTTCAAGCAATCGTTGTAGATCCTCTTGGGTACCATGCGTTTCAAATTCAAACATAGGGAATATTTTCAAATGACGTTCGGGATTAACATCCGGTTCATTGCGGTAACTGGTTGTCAAACAAAATAAACCAGGAACGGTAGGATTTTTGAGTAAATCATGTTCAAGCCACATCTGGCCAGTTTGTGGTAATGGCCATTTGACGCCATCAAAAATATAGGTAGCGATAGTATTTGGATCTTCACAGGCAGCAAGAATGCTGCGGCGTGATTGGGCATCAACTTCTAAAAAATTTTTTGATATAAAAAAAGTCCGCAATAAACGGACTGTTTCATTATAACTTTCAAGTGTATAATAGGACTGTAGTGGTTTAGCATTCATAGATACTCCTTTAGTATATCAGACGGCAAACTGGAGCAATTCTAGCATTATCTTGTACACAACGCAACTAAATCATAATTTTTGATATATGTCTTTTATTTGCATAGTATGTAATATTTTGTTAATATTTTTATTTGAGTAAAAGGGAATAGTAAGAAAAAAGATACAAATATACAATAAATACATTACAGGGGATTTTTCTATGTATTATTCCTATAAGCGCTATTGTACTTATCTTTTGATGACATTACTATATATGCATTCGGTACATGTTTATACTATGGAGCAGTCGTTTGTTATTACTGACACGGGTATTCGAGGCCAAGACAATACTAACCAACAACCCAATAAACCTAAACATGTACACAGAACTAATGCAGTAAACCCCGAAAAAGATACAGATAAAAATGTTCATAAGCCTGCAACAAGAAAAAGAGTGGGTAGCAGTGATGATGAAGATCAAAATGGATCTGAAAAAAACAAAAAATTATGTACAGAAAGAGGTAGGGAAGAATTAAAAAATAATCAATCAAATATTGGTTCTGATTTAGAATTGGATCCAGATAAAAAACCATATACACCAACATATCGCACATTATGGTGGAGATTTTGGCCACGTGGAATTAATAAAGCTGATGAAGATATTGAATATACATTTGGTCCATATGCAAAAATCAGACTCAAAGATGACCAATATTTTGTAGAAAAACGAATTCATAATGAAGGTCCAAAAAATATATTGTTAGCAGAGAATGCAGGTCACATGATACTAAGGCATTGGTTGTGCATTAAAGAAAAAGATGACAATATTAAAAATATTGTAAGTTTTGTTATTGATTCATTTAATAAAGAATATCATCCAAATAATCCCAATCAAACATATGAATATTTTATACCAATAGATGCTTCTTCTTCGTCTTCAATCAGAAGACTTGTAGAACCTTCACTGCACATTATTATAAAGACTAATGAGGATAAAAATCCAATAACTATAAACCAATATAATGTAACCGATTCAATGATTATTAAGGATGATTCAATATCATTAATAAAATCCTTGCTTCATTATAATTTTATAGGTCTTCGCGCAACCTGTATTAAAGACAAATTGCAAAAAGAAGATCAAGAATTATTTGAGGAGATAGAAAATAACATTGTTCAGCAAAGATATTATGAAGAAGATACTGCGAAAATTAAAAAAAATGAAAATTGGCTTGGAATGTCTCAAATTATGAGTGGTAATGGCGCAAAAAGTTTAAATGATAGTACATGGTTGACGACTTCTGGAGAAATTTTTAAAGATAGTAAATCTGATTGGGAAACTGCATCAGTATTTATGAAGACAAAAGGCAATCAGGACGATAATATTCAAAAAATTGATGGTGGCTATGATGGTGGCTATTTAGTATCACAAGGTATTAAAATGCGTATTCCATTTAATGATATGAAACAATTGGAAAAACGAAAAGATATATTAGCAAAGAAATTACACCAAGTACAGTCTGACACATTCAGTTTGTTTAGTATAAAAGCACGCTGGAATCAATCAGAAAAGATTGAAAAATTAAAACAAAAAACACTTATTGTAGATAAAAAAATTAAAGAATATAAAGCGCATATTGTCAATATGCACGCACAGAAAGATAGAATAGATCAATTGAGTAATCAGTTGAATACACATGAGGCATTAAAATCTGCAAATAAACAAGCAGTTGTATATTATATTGATCATTTAAATAAGCTTTCCTGGGATATTACTGCATTACAAAAAGGAAAGAGAACAAAAGCTATCGATCAGAAGATAACCTTAAAAAGAAATATAATGAGTAAAACTATGGACTATTTGGAAAAGCATGTAGGTAAAAATACATGGGATACAGTAGCAAAAGACTTATTGAGTTCGGGAGTTTACAAGTGGAAAGAAACGTTTGATTATATAAAAATGCAAGAAGAAGCTTCTAACTTTTAGAATATTAGAGATAAGATGTGCATACCTTATGTGCCTCTTATCTTTTCATATACAAAAATTGTGTGATAGGTATACTAAAAGACATAGATTTTGACCTTTTTTTATGTGATTACTATGAGTATAAAAATAATAGATCTTGCTCCTTTTAAACCAAGTCAGGTACGTAATTTTTCTATTATTGCCCATATTGATCATGGCAAGTCAACACTCTCTGATCGGCTTTTGGAGTATACGGGAACTATTTCTGAGCGGGAAAAAAAAGAACAATTTTTGGATAAATTGCAGGTTGAGCGGGAACGGGGAATAACCGTCAAAGCAAATACTGCTTCTATGTTTTATACCTATAAGGGACAGCAGTATCTGCTTAATTTGATTGATACTCCTGGCCATGTAGATTTTAGTTATGAAGTATCGCGCTCGTTATATGCATGTCAAGGTGCATTGCTTTTAGTTGACGCGGCACAAGGGGTGCAAGCGCAAACTATGGCCAATTTTTATTTGGCATTTGAACAAGATCTTACTATTATTCCAGTACTCAATAAAGTTGATTTGCCTACGGCAGACCCTGAGCGTGTTATTGGCGAATTGCAGAATCTGTTTGATTTTAAACCAACCGAAGTTATTTATGCTTCAGGCAAAACGGGCATTGGCATTACTGATATATTAGCACGTATTATTGATGCTATACCTGCACCATCTGGTTTACAAGATGCATCACTCAAAGCCTTATTATTTGATTCTTGGTTTGATGAATTTCGCGGCGTAATATGTTTGATCGCTATTCATAATGGTATTTTGCGCAAGGGTGACAGAATAAGTTTAGCGCAATCGCGTGTTACGTATGATATTCTGGAAATTGGATTAATGCATCCAGAACTTACTCCCACTGCTGCACTCTATGCGGGGCAGGTTGGCTATATTATTACTGGTATGCGTACAGTGCGTGAAGCACGTGTAGGTGATACTATCTATCACCACAAAGTGCCTGTTGAGCCATTTCCGGGATTCAAACCTGCCAAACCCGTGGTATTTGCCGGTATCTATCCCGTTGACAGTGAAGACTTTGAACAACTTGCAGAAGCAATAGAAAAATTAACGCTCAATGATGCGAGTGTATCAGTAGAAAAAAAATCATCGGCAGCACTTGGTTTGGGATTTCGCTGTGGATTTTTGGGTTTGCTGCATATGGATGTATTCAAACAGCGGCTGGAACAAGAGTATGGCCTTTCTGTTATAGCCACCGCACCAAGCGTATTATTTAAAATAAAACTAAAACATCAAGCAGATCTTGTTTCTATTGAAAACCCATCAGATTTTCCTGATGCTGGCAATATAGAAGAAATATATGAGCCAGTGATTAATGCAACTATTATTGTGCCTTCAGAATATCTTGGAGGTATACTTACTTTATGTGAAGATAGGCGCGGTGTGCAGCAGGATATGAATTTTATTGACCCCAAGCGGGTGATGCTTAAATATCTTTTGCCCCTCAATGAAATTGCAACTGATTTTTATGATCAGTTAAAATCTCTCAGTTCTGGCTATGCAAGTCTTGATTATGAGCAAGCAGGCTACAAGCCAGCTAAGTTGGTCAAAATGGATATATTACTTAATGGTAGCCCCGTGGATGCACTTTCACTTATTGTGCATGAAGATAAAGCATATTATATTGGACGTGAACTTGCCGAACGGTTACGCAAAGTGATTCCACGCCAATTGTATGAAGTTATTATTCAAGCAGCCATTGGCGCCAAAGTTATTGCACGTGAACGTATTGCACCATTACGCAAAGATGTAACTGCCAAATGTTATGGCGGTGATATTACCCGCAAACGTAAACTACTTGAAAAACAAAAAGAAGGCAAAAAGAAGATGAAACAAGTAGGTGCGGTTGAAGTGCCACAAGAAGCATTTTTGAGTATTCTGAAAAAATAAAATCACAAAATTTCCATATTATCTTACTGATAATATGTACAGCAACAATGCGAATGCAAATTGTCTATTTGCTAATCAAAAGATAGATTAAGTAATGAACGCAAACATCGGCTTGCGGTATATGCTACAAATGTTGGAATGCATAGTGTGCCATGTGTTTGTTCTATATTATTAATAAATAATTTACCATGTTCAATTTTGCAATCTGATTCATTATCATACGTATATTGGCGACCATTATAGTATATGAAATCTTGATGTGTTTGAAGTTTTATAAATCCTGTATTGAGATCTATATATTTTCCAGAAAAGAGAGCATATGTTCCATTGTTTTGATCCCATGTGACAAATGAAGAATCAGGTTTACCTTCAGAACCATGTACTGTTAGACGTACTTTTGAACCCTCAAAAACGGCGTTATTTAATTGATATATGGTTATAGACAATGCTATGGCAATACTATGTGTATATGTATTCATATTATTCCTAGGTAAGATTTTATAGGTAGATTAACACATTAAGTATAGCAGAATTTCATAAAAAAGGTTTTTTCTTTAATGCGAATGGTTTATATTATCTACATATGCCCGCCCCAAACGGATTGACAAACTCGGCGACATCTGGGCAGATATACAAAAACATGCAGTCGCATTGTCTGCAGCAATGAAGCATCTTGACCATTTGATTGGTTGATTATTCTCTGTGTTTAATAAGAATATTGTCGATCAAATAACTAAATGCCCTTAACTGTTCTTTTTTAATCTTTTGAGCATCTGCATATCTTCTTGCTCCTTTATCTACTTGAATATCCAAATTACTATGCTCTTTTTTTAATTGATCATATCTTTCTGTTAAATCTTTTGAAAGTTGAGCTGGTAATCGTTTTACTTTACGTTTTGCGAGGTCATCCCAAACAGCAATACTGTTTTTTTCTTCATTCGCTGTTTCTGCTGCAAGATTATTAAGCAAAATAGTTTTTACTGGTGACTTTTTATGTTTTTTTAATATTTCTTCATACTTATCCCTTACCAGAATGCTTGGATATGTTGCTAAGTACTCTTCTATATTTTTATAATATTTTTCCAGTTCATTTAATATAGGCTGGTTTTCTCTAATTGGATGGGATGCAAGATATTCTTCAACACTCAGTTCAGTAGATTTTGGAGTGACTTCATATTTTTCTTCTATCTCATATGGTTGATATTGCTCAAGTGCTGGTGCAGTACGTTGCTTGGCAACTTCATAGCCTTCTGCAGTATATGGTTGATAAGTTTCAAGTATTGGTGTGGTACGTTGCTTCCAGGTTTGTCCGACTTCAGAACCCTCTTCTCCAGTATGTGGTTGATATTGTTCAAGTGCTGGTGCAGTACGTTGTTTCCATGATTCTATATATGGTTGTATGTTGCGGGCATACCAGGACGGTTGTTTTGGTGCAGTTTCTTGATATGTTTTTGCAGCTTCCTGGGCATATG
>DASZEX010000055.1:0-1816 GCA_035940365.1 Candidatus Babeliales bacterium
CATATGCCCAGGAAGCTGCAAAAACATATCAAGAAACTGCACCAAAACAACCGTCCTGGTATGCCCGCAACATACAACCATATATAGAATCATGGAAACAACGTACTGCACCAGCACTTGAACAATATCAACCACATACTGCAGAGGAAGGCTATGAAGTTGCCATGAAACCAGAATATGCTGAATATCGTCAAAAAGTTCCTTCAACCTGGCTAGGTAAAAGGTTAACATCCATTCAAAATATACCAGAAAAACTTGCTACATTATATAAAATAAGAAAATATTATGATAATGTAGAAGAATATTTAGCAACTCATCCAAGTCCACATGTACAACAACTATATCAACAAATATTAAATGATTATAGAAATAATAAAATATCATTTAAATCTTTTCAAAGTATGATCAATGATCTTGCAATAAAAATGGACAAAGAATATGAAGATCTAACTAAGTCTTTTTCGAATAAATTTCAAAATACTCCAGATGCTGATCGCGTCAATGATATGATTTCATATATGGACTCTCAAGTTAAAAGTGGAAAAGAATCTTATGGAGCAATTCAACATAGAAAATTGCTGAATTTAGCGGATCTTTTTGATATGACTCATCGTTCTGCATCGGAAAATATTAAATCAAAGTCACTCGAGGAATGATATTTGTTTAATAGCAGAGGAATGATATTTGTTTAATAGCATAAGATAAACTGACTGCTTCTTTCTGTATATCTGCCCATATGTCGCCTAGTTTGTCGATCCGTTTGGGCGCTGTTTGTATAGTATAATAATCGGACGTGAGCTTTTTATCTTCCAGCTCATGCCAATGTAGGGGCATAGCTACTGAGGCATATGGCCGTGCACGTACACAATAAGGTACTATAGCCGTTTGCTTTAATCCATTGCGAAATGCATCAATAAAAATGCGATTACCCCGATTGGCAATACGCATTTCATTCGTTAGTTTTGTGGGATGTTGAACCACTAAATGGCCGGCTATTTTTTTGGCAAACTCACGCACTTGGTCAAAGGTATGTCTCCGCTTGAGTGGCACCAGTACATGAAGGCCTCGCGAACCAGTGGTCATGACAAATGAAGGCAATTTTAATGTATCGAGTACATCTTTTATAAGCCAAGCGGTCCATACTACTAAAGCAAAGACAGACTTTCCTGCAGGATCAAGATCAAAAATCATACGATCGGGATAGTGTAGTTTATCTATTCGAGATAGGGATGGGTGAAACTCAATAGTATCTTGATTGGCAAGATATATAAGCGTAGCCGCATTATTAGCCAAGACATAGTTAGTAGTAGTTCCATCACTTTTTTCTATAGGTACCCGCCTAATCCATGAGGGAAAATACGCTGGCGTATCTTTTTGAAAAAAACCCTTACTTCCTAACCCAGAAACAAACCTATAGAGACTTAATGGCCTATTATATAGATAAGGAAGTATGACAGGACTGATATATCGGTAATATTCAATAAGGTCCCTTTTGGTTAGCCCAACCTTGGGAAATAGTACCTTATCTTCATGCGTTAATGTTATAGAATGCCGGTCCAATCTAATTATCCGCGATTTCATACCATCTTTCCCTTATCCACAATAATAGGTATATATACCTCAAAAACTGTACAAAAAGACCGGGATCTTTTTCTATACATGAGCTTAAAGTATCCAGGGCCTGTTCACTTAAAACATAGTAAAAATCAATGTTTCTGAAAAAGTATTGGATAGTAAAGGACGATGATATTATTTGAGAAACTTTGAGAGTTGCAGAT
Organism: Candidatus Babeliales bacterium; assembly: GCA_035940365.1. GTDB lineage: Bacteria > Babelota > Babeliae > Babelales > Vermiphilaceae > DASZEX01. Next base: position 1,779 of record DASZEX010000055.1, read on the forward strand.
CAGTAAAATAAATTGTACATTGCTCAAAAACCCCTTTG
>DASZEX010000056.1:0-55926 GCA_035940365.1 Candidatus Babeliales bacterium
TAATTTAGAAAGAAAACATTTTGATTTGAATGGTAACCCAATGTATACTGAAAGGGAATTGAAATATCTCTCAACTTGGTAGTTGTTTTTATGTCTATAAACTACCCCTAAAACTGTCTACCGTTTTGGGTCCACCTCAATGTTTAGTAATTGATATTAATCATACTCAATTTTTTTGCGTCGGCTTTGTTTAATTGCACTATGGCGTGTTTTGGATTGCAAGCGTGCTTCTTGTATAGACTTTGGTATTTTGGTAGCCATTCTTTTTTTAGGTATATGTAATGCATTGCGCACAATAGTACTCAATTTAACAAGAGCTAGCTGTTTATTTTGTTGCTGACTGCGTGAGCTACTGCTATGAATAATTAAATCACCATTACTTGTCAGTGAGCTATGCAGTTTATCTATAACACGTTTTTTTTGTTCCTCATTGAGTGCGGTTGTATTATGTATATTCCACCGAACAGTAATACGCGTATTGGTTTTATTGGTATGTTGCCCCCCAGGCCCACCTGATCTGCTGCTGGTTATTTCCAGTTCCTGTTCAGGAATTATTATGCCATTTTTTATACGTATGTTGGTCATCAATAGCTCCTAATCATTCTTTCATCAAGCAATCAAACAAAAATAGGTCTATCTCTTACTATAAAATAGTTTATAATAATATGCGCAACAAAAAAGTGAAAATATATATATATATGCAAGGAGATTACCCATATGATTAAAAAATTATTTTTTTTATCTACTATTTTTGCAATACCTGCTATAGGTATGGAAAATGTACCGAAGATCACCTTGCGCTCTTGGGTAGAAAAAACATCACGCATCTATGTACGAACAGATAACGCAAATTATACAGGAGATATAGCCGATGATAGTACTATTGAAGATCTTAAAGAAGAATTTGAAATCCGAAAAGGTATTCCCGCAGAACAACAACAAATATGTGCTGTATGGCTAGAACGGCGCCGGAACCGGATACGTAAATGGCATGAGCGCGCATCACCTTATTTGCAAAATCAAGATAATATAAAATACCTTATGAGTATCTATAATACTAATATGTTCCAAATATATGTCACAAAATAAATGTAAGCTTCTGGCAGTCAGCAATATGTATAAGAGCTTATCTGAAAATTAAATACAATAAGAGTACGGTAAGGGTTACTTGCAATTAGATAAAAAAACCCTTATCGGAAGAGGTTTTTATATATTGCAGGATAAGTGATTTAAGTTAATAAAATTTCTTACTTCTTTGGATAATTAAGTATTTGATTATTATTTGGTCTCATTAATGTTAATTCAAAATTTCTGGTATTATAATTATCCATAACATCTTTGATTAATAAATCATCTTGTATTACTGCTGATTTGTCACGTATAAGTCCTAATGTCCATGGAACTTGCCATACCGCAGCAAGACATTGATGATCAACCGGAATACCTTGATTTTTGTATAATTGGTGTTTTATATCTCTTATAGTAGTATTATTTTCTATAGTCATTTCACCCGGGTAATTTTTTGTAATAGAACTTATATATATGACAGATGTGTTTTTGACCCAAGAACGCCATTCTGGGTTTTGTTCCATAGCATAAGCTGAAAACGCAACTACACTTATATACAAACCGATTAATTTATACATACATACTCCATTAATTTAATATGAATTCGATTTTAGAAAATTAACAAAAAACAAATAATCTCATGACAATATTTTACCATATTGATGAATTTTGCAAAGAATTTGAAGCAATATTGCAATCAAAAACATATCAAAAGATAATCAAAAAATTATAAGAAGAATTTGCATTTAATAATACTTATTTTACACTTGAATAAGTAAAAACAAAACAGAATTCAAAATCTATCTATGGACATATGCATATATATAAAAATGGCTTACTGATCGTATTTGTTATATTTCATAATCATATAAGTTGCATGGAAAATTTAGCCAATACAGAGCATCAATATTCTGTTGTTAGTGAAAAATTTAATGCGATAGGAAAGCTGGAAGATATATGCTCAAACTGTTCTGAGCTTTCCTGCCATTGCCCACAACATAAATATAAAGGCTTATTACGCAGAAAAAGTATTGCAAACAATATAGAACATAAATATTATATTAAGTCGTTGTATAGAAATAACAAGCGTGGTGAAAATAATACTTACTATACAGACATCACTATCAAAAAAAAAGTTCGTAATCCACTTCCTCTTTTTACTTCAGTGCCATACTTTAATAGTTTTGGTGATGTATGCGTTTTGGAAAATTTATTAGATTATGGACACATTGATTTTGGGCAGTGTGACTATAATATACACTTGACATACTTGAGTCCCAGTGAAGGTACATTAGCTGAAGATGGTACTTATACTTCGCGAAAAATATATTTTACCTTTAATAATCAGAAATATCGATTCGATCTATTGAACTATTTACCAACACTACAAAAAGATTTCATGCGTGCTATAACCACCAATAGATGTACTATTATAGAAAAAAATGACAAACACATAGTATTTAAAGAACCGGATGATTTTGCGCAGAATATTAAGCAGCAACAACTGCAAAAATCGTTAAGTGAAATGTTTGATAAGATTACCATGAATGTGAAAGGAAGACACAAGTTTGATTATAAGTACGAAAAAATTATTGATATACTAATAACCGATAATTTTCTTGAATATGCACTATGTGCAAAATTATGTGGCAATCAAAAGTTAGCTCATCATATTTTACGTGACTATGATAGTAAGCAAACTAAATCTTATTACGGTAGATCTAGAAATTATATATCATATAGTCCAATAACTGGTATTAACGAAGTTGGTAAAACTTACAAAGAGAAAGCGTCCAAATATAATGCTCTATTGGAAAACCTCAATACTAAAGAATATGCAGAAAATATATTAAATACCATAAAGGAAACTAAAATACGTATATTCGAAACACCACTGCTGCATATATGGTATGAACCAAATTGGTTTATATATACCAAAAAGAAAATTAACAAACATATGATAATGGTATGTTCACAATTGTGTTGTTGCGATGGTAATGGTTATGTTAAAAGTGCAAAATTTAAACTTATTAATGCGCCAGGCGAGATTGTTAAAGCGAATAAAGAATTACCACTATTATCTAGATTACAATGCTTTATTCCTATTATGTGCAAATATCGCTTACTAGACTCCATTTCTACCATACATGTAACTGAAAAACGCATAGACCAAGATGGCGATGCTATATTTGTTAATCATACATTAAAAGCTGGCGCAATAACTGACGGCTCACTACAGAAGATATACGTGCCACTTTTTTCCCGATTCTGTAAACTAGTTCGTCCTTTCTGCAGGTTAATAGCTTCAAAATTAAGTTCTATAAGAGGCCTAAACCAATAGGCCCCTTCTTATTTAATACATTCTATGATTTTCATTTAAAAAATTATAGGTATACGTAGCAGCCAAGCTTGCCAAAAATGGACTTACTATATAAATCATTACAGGATATAGCCCCACAAACATCCCGTCTTTTAGTATATTCATAAATACCGCGGCCAGCGCAATTGCGGGGTTGAATATACCCCCAATAGAAACAACGGCTGTTAATGTTAATCCCATAATAAGTCCTTGTACATGACCTTTATATCGTTCTACCAACGTTACTGTTAACATGGTCAGTATAAGTACAAAACTGAGCAAGAACTCCATGCCCATAGATAAAGTCAATGGTGCATCCATGGGAATTTCTGGTGAAAATACAATATCAGTTATTATAGAAAATAAACCTATAGAAAGAAATGCACCAAAACATTGTGATGCCATATACCAACACATAGTGGCCATATCCATTCTATCTTGCAAAAATGCAGCTAAACTAAATACTGGATTATAATGTGCACCAGAAATATGTAAACCAATGTAGATCATAGCCATAAACATAAGACCGACAGGGATAGGATTACCCGTAAAACTAGTAAAACATACGGCAAAAGCCAAGAAAAAGGTACCAAGAGATTCTACTATATATCTACGCATACGTTCTCCTTTTTTATATGTACGCCATTATTCGATACATACCACATAGATATAATAATGCAAATAATTAGCAATAATCATTACCAAAATCGCCTGCGCGAAAAAAGAGAATATGCTTGCCATTGCAAAGAAGAAGAACCGCGCAAATATAACCCATAATTAATAAGCATGAGCCCTAGAAATGCCAAGATCAATCGTATAATAAGTTGTCCAATTGACATAATAACTACCATAAGACCCAAAATAATGCTTATAATACTGAATATTTGATTATAGGTATTCATATGTATTATTTCCTAATTTTTTTACAAATATATTATTTTATTTTATAATTATACAATAATTAACTGATACCATATCTTTCATTCTGCTTTGGTAATTGCGCAAGGCTTCAGAAGATAGTATCATCAGTATATGGTATAGAAAATTTTAATTTAGTGGAGTCCCTATGTTTTTGTTTGCTCTTTTAATGACTATCTATTGTGTTGTCTGCTTCCTTTTGGTACTAATTATTTTAATTCAAAAAGGTAAAAGTAGCATGGGTATTGGGGCTTTTGGTGGAAGTAGCCAGATGCTTTTTGGTGGATCTGGTGGCCAAGATATATTTCAAAAAATTACTTGGGTATTAGGTACCATTTTCATGTTTAGCTCGCTCTTGCTTGCACTCATGAAATCACAACATATTAAGAATATTTCTTATACAATTACCCCACGTACTATACAAACTTCTTCTGAGCTACCAAAATAAAAAAGGTATCTCATAAATAATGAGGTAGTATGGCTAATCTCGGCTTGCGGTTTGTAGATTATATAGGCATCCTAACACTCGATATATGTGGTATTTTGGGGGAATTTGCCCTCTTTTTTTTGTATTCCATTAAAGTAGCCTTTACCACTAAATTAAAGCTCAGTAAATTTCTTGATCAAGGTAATAATATTGGTGTTAATTCTCTAGGTATTGTTGTTTTGACTGGCGCATTTACAGGCATGGTATTTGCTTTGCAAAGCTATATAGGGTTTCAGCGTGTTGGCGGCGAACAGTTTATTGGTGCTATTGTGGCATTGGGTATGGTACGAGAATTAGGACCAGTATTGACCGGGCTTATGGTAACCGGCCGTGCTGGATCTGCTATTGCCGCTGAAATTGGTACCATGCGTATTACTGAACAACTTGATGCACTGCGTACTTTGCGAATTAATACCTTTCAATATTTAGTAATACCACGGTTGCTTGCAGGAATATTAGTATTGCCTTGCTTGGCTTTATTTGCCATGATTTGCGGTATTATCGGTGGCTATGTAATTTGTGTGTATGTATTGCATCTGAATGCTGAAGATTATACCAATTCTATTAGAACCTATGTAGAGCTACGCGATATCTCTGGTGGGCTTTATAAATCTGCAGTATTTGGTCTTATTTTGACCTTAGTTGGTTGCTATAAGGGATTTTATACCAAGGGTGGCGCCTATGGAGTTGGCATTTCAACTACACAAAGCGTGGTAATAAGTTCTATTATGATTCTTATTGCTAATTACTTTTTGACCAAATTCCTCGAATTTATGTGAGAAAAAACGTGGCGCTTATTGATATTGTTGATCTATATAAACGATTTGGCACAAAGGAAGTTACCCGCGGTGTGTCATTGTCTATAGAAGAGAGTACTTCTACTGTTATTATTGGTCGGTCAGGCGAAGGTAAATCAGTTTTACTTAAGCAAATCATTGGGTTGCTGAAACCAGACTCAGGACATGTATATGTAGAAGGTATAGATATTACCAAACTTGATGAACACGCTTTGGATCAACAACTGAAAAAATTTGGGTATGTATTCCAATTTGCAGCACTTCTTGATTCGCTTAATACATTTGAAAATATCGGCATTAGTTTGCTAGAAAAAGATGTACCTGAAAAGGAAGTACTGCCACGGGTAAAAAAAATGCTCAAAATGGTAAACCTCCCAGAAGATAGCCTCTATAAATATCCAGCAGAACTTTCAGGTGGTATGCGCAAACGGGTAGGCTTGGCACGCACTTTGCTAACTGAGCCAAAAATTATTTTATTTGATGAACCAACCACAGGACTTGACCCTATAACTGCCCGCATTATTCATGAGCTTATATTTTCACTTAAAGATGCATTGAAAGTTACTATTATCATTGTATCGCATGATATTGAAATCTTTAAATATGTTGATCGGGTTGCTATTTTACATGAAGGTCAAATTAAATATATCTGTGATGCCAAAACAGTATGGGATTCAACTAATCCCTATATGTATCAGTTTATTCGCGGTTTGCCTGAAGGCCCAATCATAACTGAAGTAACTAATACATCTGATTAATTATCAGAAAAAAAATTTTTATTGCAATAACTTTGTGCATAATAGTATTTTGAAATAAAAAAGAGAGAATATATGCATTATAAGTTATATTTATTACAAATAAAACATGTACATATAGCATATATAATAATAGTATTTACCGGTAATATGCATGCTTTATGGAAACCAATAAAATCAGCTCCACAACCAAATAATAGTTCAATACAAAAAATTTATGACTTTACTATTAGCTCTGATGAATTTAGATATCTTTTGGCTGACCATAAAGCACCAAAAAAAAATATATCATGGAAAAGTTGGTTTGCAACAAAAGTAACAAAGGCTATAGAATTTGAAGAAAACACTAACATTGTATTTATATGGGATGCAAATAATAATTATTGGGTTAAATTATCTGTCCAGCCTCCCTTTAAACCTCACGCCATACGTTGCATAGGCAATACTTTGTTTGCATTGGCATATGCATCAGAAAAAGAAACGCAAAAAACGCACATTATGTTTTTTGACGTAGATTCATGGCATACTATTCCTACCCTTGAATCGTATACTATTACACAATGGGGAGAATCCGTTGCAATAGAAGGTAACAATCCAAGCAACACATTAATGCCTGAAAGCATATGGATTACCTTCCAAAAAGATGACATACGGTCAACAGCCCATATAAAAATTATAAACTCAGACTATGGGAAAGTACTGCAAATATACCCTTATTATGCCGTATCTGTAGGAAAAGATAATAGTATTTGGGCTTTGGATAATGCTCAGGATGTACTTATTAAAGTATATCAAGATAGCCCAGCATCTACAATTAAAGAAGAGAAAATCATATTGAGTCAATATGCAAGAAATTCTCAAAGTAAGGCTATGATTAATAAGTTGTATGCAGTAGATAAAGATACCTGCTATGCCATTAGTGGACTTGATATAGTATATCAATGGAATTCTGTAATTAATGATTTTTTAGTTTTTGGAGAATTACCTGGTATAGTTTCGTTTGGAATTAGTAAACAACTTGTTCGAGCCATAACTAAAACAGGTCAGCAATGGATATGGGCAGAAAGCAAAGAAGATAAAATGATAAGAGAGAGAAAACAAATAGCAATGAAACACAGACCTGTACTACACGAAATCAAAAAACGTCCGCCAATATTAAAAGAAACTAAAACAATTGAATCGACTTTTGAAAAACCTAGATTTCCATTAGAAGAATATAGTACGCGCGCACTTGAGCAGATTGGGTCAAAAAAATTTACCTTAAAACCGACTGAAACAAACATATATCAACCAACAATTACCCGTGAAGAATATGTACAAGAAAAACAACAACAAAAGCGTGAACCACTATTACAAGAAATAAAAGAAAAATTCCCTACATTGCGTACTACTCCTGAACCACAAATATCGCAAACATTCAAAGAACAATATTTACAAGAAAAAGAACAAGAAAAACGAGAAAAGGAACAAAAAGAACATCCAGAACGTTGGGCTCTTGTTCCTTATCAGGCACCAACAGTAACACCAACCCAACAAGAACGCTTAGATGGAAAACAACTGTTTGAAACTAAACCTTCAACAAAAAATATAACTCATTTAGTTACCTGGACTGCATTGCTAACACGTATAAAAACTGCAATACACAATTATTTAAGTCCTTATATACCCAATGCATTGCTCAATTGGCTAAATATACAACCGAAACAACTACAACCTACAACAAATCGATAGACTCAAAATCTTTATATAACATACTTGGTTGAATACCTTTATTGTTTTGATATTTATTACTTGCATATTGAGTAAATTCACCTTCAATCGTATGATAAAAAATTTGGCATAATTCTACCTGTGGATATATACGTATTGGTTGCACACAATACATTTCCAATGTCCAGAATCCGCTAAATCCTACATCCCCAAAACCTGCAGTAATATGTACAAAAAGACCAAGCCTTCCTATTGATGAACGGCCTTCTATCATAGGCACAAGAGATTCTGTTTTTGTATATTCTACCGTGCGGCCTAAATATAAAACCCCAGGTTCTAATAATAATCCCTCTTCAGGAATATATATATAACGTACCTTATGATTTTTTTTCATATCCAAAAAAGGTTCATCATATATCATCAGCTCATGATGCAAACGCAAATTATAGCTATTTGGCCCTAGTTGTTTTTCATTAAATGGTTCAATAATAATATCATTATGCAATCTTTTTTTTATTTCTTTACCAGATAAAATCATAGTGATCCTTTTTGCAAAGTTGTCAGTTATATAGTATATGGTATACTGTCATTAATTAATGTATCATCCATTACCAAAAAAACCGATGATAGATACTACGCATAATACCTATATAGAACATGCAAGGCAAGCAAGTTCTTTAATTTATAATCTTCAAACCGAAGTTTCTAAAGTTATTATAGGTCAAGAAGATGTTATTACCTTTATTATTATTTCTCTACTATGCAACGGCCACTTTCTTCTAGAAGGTGTTCCAGGCGTAGCTAAAACTACTATGATAAAGGCTATCACACATGCTCTAGGGTTACAATTTAAACGTATTCAATTTACACCTGATTTATTGCCTGCGGATCTTATTGGCACCTTGATATATAATCAAAAAACAAATGAATTTGAAACAAAAAAAGGTCCCATTTTTGCCAATGTAGTATTAGCAGATGAAATTAATCGCGCGCCGGCAAAGGTACAATCGGCATTACTTGAAGCAATGCAAGAGCGACAGGTAACTATTGGATCTCATACGTATCATTTGGAAAGTCCTTTTTTGGTATTTGCAACACAAAATCCATTAGAACAAGAAGGAACCTATAAATTACCTGAAGCGCAGCTTGATCGGTTTTTGTGCAAAATATTGGTACAATATCCATCACGTGCAGAAGAAAAAGCACTACTTACGCGTAAATCAGATGTAACTACTATACAACCAATATTAACTATTGCGGATATTGCCCTTTTACAAGATTTGGTAACTCAAATATATGTGGATGAACGCATTTTGGAATATATTGTACAGATTATATGCGCAACTCGTAATCCAAAGGCATATACAATAGGGCAAATAGAATCTTATATACAATGCGGTGCTTCACCACGGGCTACTCTTGCATTATTACATACTGCCAAAGCTTATGCATTTATCAGAAAACGGCATTTTGTAACTCCTGATGATATTAAAATGGTAGCCAATGCTGTACTGCGTCATCGTATTATGCTTTCATATGAAGCAGAAGCAGATGGTGTATCGGTAGAAACTGTTATACAAACAATTATAAGTTCTATACCGGCGCCATAAGGTGACTTATTATAAAGTCTGTTCCTAGATATACTTTGAAGTATCTAGTACACTTGACAATGCTTATGGCACAAAGGTATTGTGTGATAAAGTTGCTCGGGACAAAGGAAACGTGTGAAACATCCATTTTGGATTGTAAATAGTTCGTTTTTTTTACTTTTAATATTAATAGCAGTTTTTGCATTTTTTTCTCGCGTACGTGTACCGCGTAGGGCAAGTATTATAATAGAACCCCATGCCTACGGTAAAACAAAAGAAGAATTTGCTATTAATATACAAAAAATTTATGTTGATGATCTTTTTGGCACATTTCATAGGGAAATTCCGGTATATCAACAACCAATATACGATTTAATTATTCCCGCCGCTCCTCCTGTACAAGAACCTATTGTGCCCAAAATTCCTGAACCGACCTTCCTGGAACCATTAAATATAAGTCTAAAAGGTATTATTGTAGTAGGAAAAGACGAACAAAAAAATCGTGTGATTATTGCCGATAATAAGACTGATCGTGAATTTACCTATAAAACTGGTGATACACTTGATGATGCACAAATCATTAGAATTTTTAATAATAAAGTATTATTTTTGCGTTCCAATGGCCAACAGGAAGTCTTATATCTAAAAGAGTATGATGCAAAACATGATCCTGCGTATACTATGATCGATGATTGGCAAGACACTATACGTCCAACTGGTCCTTATACGTATGAAATTTCTCCAAAGACCTTTATACAAAAAATCAATACACTCGCACAATTTATAGATGCTCTGGGGTTAGTAACTGCATATGAAAAAGGCACGAGCGTTGGTTGCCATGTTACTAATATTGCTGAACATTCTCTGGGCTTTAATTTAGGCTTTGTGTATGGTGATATTATCACTACTATCAATACCATTCCGGCAACAACTACTGCCAACCGACTTGAAATTTATAAAGGCATTATACATTTGAAAGACAATGATACTATTACCGTGCAAGTACAAAGACGCGGTATGCCGGTGCAATTAACATATACATTGAAAGATTTTAATCCTATTCCATTGACTAATATTAGTAATGGTACTGTTATATCAAAAGAACAAGAATTAGAACATAAAAAAACATTACTTAAAAAGAAACATACTTTTGCACCAACAATAAAAGAATTGCAACAGCATGAACGAGAATTAATGATAAACCACCGAAAAAAACCAAAAAGTTAAATTATGATACGTGGTAAACAAGAAATACATTCATACATTTATTATTTATTAATATACTGCATTTTATTTTTTGATGTAACAGTGCACGCTGGCCGCAGAGATTGGGTAAAACGTCAGCGGACACAAAAAAAAATTAATGTAGCACAAAATAACCCCAATCAACCAGAAACCCCTTTATCTACTTTTTTAGGTATTCCACATGATATTCCTGAACCAGAATCATCATTAACAGGTTTATTAGGTGTTCTTCCAGAAGAGGCTCCCCCTATGCCTATACCTACTAAACAATCAGATGAAGATGTATACAATATCATAACAGTAGATGAAGATGTACCTGAAGAAGAATTACAACCAACAACTTCAGACGAACAAGATAGTATTCCTTCCCCAGAAACAAAAATAGTAGATGAAGCCCTTGAAATTATTAATAATACTGCTCCAATTGATACTACTATTTCTATAGAAGATACAACAAAAAAACCTACTGTACAGTATGAGGACGAAATAGAGCTTTATTTTGAAAATGCCGATTTGTCAAATTTTGTACAACAAATAGAAGATGTATTTGATATTAAATTTATTACAGAAGATGCATTAGATCCTATTCCGCAAGGTGCCAAGTCCCTCAAAGGTAATAAAATTTCCTATCGCACCCATCAACCTATTAGCAGACAGCAAGCCTGGAATACCTTTAATACATTTTTAAATATTGCAGGTTTTGCAGTAGTACCTCAACCAGATCCACGAATGTATCGTATTGCAACTATTGCAAAAGCCCAAAAATCACCGTTACTTTCTTTTATTGGTATTCCACCAGAAACATTACCAGATAGTGACGAACTGATTCGTTTTGTATATTTTATTGAAAATAATACCATTGATACTATCAAAGCTGTTATTGAACAGTTTCGATCTAGTGCATCATCTGCGGTATATTTAAATGAACATCGCGCATTTATTTTGACTGACATTGCCTACAATATCAAAAAACTTATGGAAATTATCAAAGAGCTTGATAGAGTTGTGATGCCAGAATCACTTTCCATACTTAAATTACGCCGTGCAGATGCAAAACAGGTAAAAGAATTGTATGATACGCTCACTCAACAAGAACAACCCAATAAATTTGGCCCTCGCGTTGTCCCCAAGAAACAATCAAGCGTGCGCTCATTACCTGAAAACGTTACTATTGTTGTCGAACCACGAACAAACTCACTTATTTTGCTTGGACCAAAAAATGCACGTGAGAATATTGAAGAATTTATTATCAAAAATATTGATGTAGAGCTTGATCAAGCTTATTCACCATTGCATACTTATCAATTACGCTATGCAAATGCACAAACTATTGCAGAAATTATGAATAGTGTAACTAAATTTGGTGCCGATACTGAAGCTGGCAGAAGTGGTGGTGTACGTGGCGGTGATCAGTATATGCGTCCTATGTCATTTATTGCAGAACCAAAAACCAATCAGCTCATTATTCGCGGTCATTATGAAGATTTCTTGAAGGCAGAAAAAATAATACGGCTGCTTGATGAGGATCAACCTCAAGTAGCTATTGAAGTTCTTATTCTTTCTATTCAAGATTTAGAGGATAAAGAACTTGGCTCACAATTGCGCAGCAAAGTAGATAATCTCAAAAATCAAGGTGGCTGGGATGGTCTTTTGGGTGACAATGTAAAGTTTCAAACCTCCGGCTTACTTAGTAATGGCATTCAGCAAAACACCGATCCAGCTAGTACTGGTGTACAGCGATTGCTTGGCAATTTGATTAATTTAGTAACCAGCGGCGCTGGTGCAGGCAATACTATTATCACCTTTGGACAAGATATATTTGGTGTTTGGGGTATTATGCAAATGCTCCAATCAGTAACTAATATTCAATTAGTTTCTAATCCATTTTTAATTGCAACCAATAAAACACCTGCTGAAGTTTCATTGGGTCAGACTCGTCGTGTAAATACTGCTGAAGTTATAGGCGCAACCCCCGCAGAAAATATTGCAGCACAAGGTAATGAATCTGCAAACTTAGTAGTACAAGTAACCCCACAAATTACTTCAGACGGCATGATTGTAATGGATCTTGATATAACTATAGATACGTTTATTAGTACTGATCTTACCTCTCCAGATAAAAATACTAAAAAAATAAAGACATCTGCTATTTTGGCCAATAAACAAGTGCTTGCACTGGGTGGATTAGTAAGACATGAAGTAGATAACTCAGTATCTAAAGTTCCTATATTAGGTGATATTCCTATATTAGGCTGGTTCTTCAAAAATAGACAAAAACATCAAGATAAACAAAATCTTCTTATTCTGGTTTCAGCGCGTATTGTTGAACCAACTAATCCAAAAGATTTAGGTATGTATAATCAAAAACATATTGCTGAATATGAATCAACACTGAGTGAATTTCATACTCTTGCTGAAAATAAAGATCCAATTCATCGCTTATTTTTTGCACCGCAATATGATTCAACAGAAAAACAAATTGATGATTTTCTTTTTAACCGAAAGAAAAATAAAGGCGAAAAATCACGTGTTGCTCGTAGAAAAAATAAAAAACGGCATCAAAATACTAATACATTAGTAACACGTGTAACGCCAAATGCTACCAATATAGAAATACAAAAGCCGAATCAATCAATACCTACCCAAGTTATTGCTGCCAAAAAACCAGAAAGAGCATCTGCACATGTAATTACATCTACTAATCAAAAACCAATACAAAAAACCATAGTTACTACCCCACAGCCAAAAACATCAGATAAACCAAAATCAATTATAGTACATAAGGCACATGTGACAGAACCTTCATCATCACCTACTACCTTAGGAACCAAGCAGCGAAAAAATTTATCCATAAGTGATATGTTGCACAATTCAGCCAGCAAGGTAGCAACTACATGATAAAAGATATATTTCTGCCCCGCAGGTATGGTTCTTATTATTTATTTAGTTCACGCATTGTAGGCATAGAAATTAATGCTACAGAAGTTATTGCCACCCAATTGCGCGCTCAGGGGAATAGTAGAATTATAGAAAAAATAATCATTGTTCCTTTGGTACCTGGCAGTCAGGCTGATCATCATGCAAAAGCTATTGACGCATTACGCACTGCACTTGATAAAGTAGATACTTATGACACATTAGTAACCGTTATTCCTAGCTCCTATGTTATTTTTAAACGGCTTACTGTGCCATTTACCCGGCGCGAAAAAATTGCACAAATGATTAACTTTGAGGTTGAGCCTTTATTACCGTTTCCTATTTCTTCTGCTATTATCAATTTTATTATTACTTCTATTGCTCCCGATAATAAAAGCGCAGAAGTAATGATTGCAGCAGCGCAGGAAGAACGCATTATACGCCATATATCGGTATTTGAAGCTATAGGTATTACCCCTTCAATAATTACCGTAGATCTTTTTTGTTTATATGCACTCACACGCGAAATTCCTTTATATGCTGATAAACCCGGCATTATAGCATTAATCCACATTGGTACTAATGCTACTGGCATTGCCTTTATGCAAAATAAGCACTTGATCATGACTCGGACAATTACCAAAGGCACTGCACAACTTGCTAAATCTATAAGTACTGCTCGGTCTATAAGTGTCGAAATGGCCATGGAAGAATTATTTCGTTTTGGTATAGATAAATCTGATAATACTGCACGGCATGAGGCAATACGTTCTGCCTTGCGTGCATATATGCAAGAAATTGCCTTTACCTTTAACTCTGTAACTACAGATACTATGAAAGTACAAACTACTCTGATGCTGGGTGCTGCTACTCATATACCTGGATTAATGCCACTAGCTACTGAGATTTTGCAAACACCATGCGAACTCTTTGATATAACTCATATTATGCAACATCCATCAATTAAACTTAAACCCAATGTCTCATTAACATCACAGGCTATCTTATCTTTGGGTGCAGCATTACCTACAACAACAATGGCAGATTTTAATGTGCATCCTGCACAAGAAGAAGCTGGCAGCAAGTCCCTTTTTATTAAACAAATTGTTACTCTACTCATCTTATTTTTGTTAATTTTTGGTATATTGGTAAGCCACATGTATATACAAAAGCGTGCATTATATAAAGAAGCAACAGCATCTGAAAAAGAAGTTGTGCATGATCTTAAATCACGTTTTAATCAAATAGAAAGCTCAAATATAGCACGCGTTATAGAAGATGCCAATGAAGAACTGGCAAAAGAAGAAAGTACATGGTTTGCATTTTCAAGCGGCTCGCGCGCATCTATGCTTAAAATTTTACTCGAATTAAAATCAAAAATTGATAAAAATTCACTTGGTTTTGTTATTGATTCACTGACTATTACAGAAGGATCAGTAATTATGAAAGCGAGTGTAAAAGATCATAATGCCTTGAAATTACTTGAACAGGCATTGCGTACTTCCCCATTATTTAAATATGTAGAACCACAAACAGATACTACATTTGAAATGAAAATTACGCTTGCATCCCCTATTGAAAAGGAGGCGTAAATGGCTGCATTTTTTGATACCTTACACCGTAAAATCGCTGCTATCGAGCCCAAGAAATTTTTATATTATGTAGGTATTATATTGGGCATTACCATAGCATTGATCGGCGGTCTTATTTTTCAATATTACCGTTCAATACATGCTATTACAAAACGTATTGGACGTATTAATCAATATAGACAACAAGCACAAGATATCTTGGAACGAGCACAAGAAGTAATAACACAAAGGCAGCAGGTTGATAGTTTACTTGCAGAGGATTTGAATTTCAAAATTGGTGGCTATTTTAAAGATGTATTGAATAAATTGCAATTGAGTCAGAAAGAAAAAATGGAAACAACGCAAACTATTGAACGGGAAGATAATTACTTGGAGCAAGTACTCAATGCCAAATTTGTTGATCTTAATATGAAAGAACTTACTACCTTACTGGCAGAGATTGAAGGCAATCCACGTATTTATACGCGAGAACTGGAAATAAAACGGGGTGAAAAAACACCAGGAACCATAGATGTTACATTAGTAATAGCAACATTGTTGCCTATAGCTAAGGCATAAGGAATCATCAATGAATCGAGTATTTCATTTTTTTGCTTTCTGTCTTTTTAGCTTTATTTTCTTTTGTGCTGATAATATCAGAGCTTTGGAAGCACCTATAACGCAGTCTACGTTAATACCCTTTTCCTATACTAATGAAGATTTAACTAATATTATTAACTACATTGTCGGTTTACTTAATAAAAATGTATTTTTGCCGCAAGGCAGCAATGCCATTAATGTGAAACTTAGCTATCATGCAAATCAAGAATTTACACCACAAGAGGCCTGGGATTTAGTTATGTCCTTTCTTGATCTTGCTGGTTATAGTGTTATTGAAAAAGATGGCACCTATCATATTCTCAAATCAAATAAAGAGATTGCTCGCGAGGGTCTTCCTGTTTATATAGGTTCCAGTATTTCTACCGTACCTGATACTGATCAACGAGTTATGTATGTGCATTATTTTACTAATATGCATGTATCTAATGAGGGTGTCAGTGAAATACAAGAAATATTAAAATCTATTTTACCCGAAGATGCCAAGTATGTATCTGATCCAAGCAAAAATGCTTTAATTATTGCAGCAAAAGCGCATGATATATTGAATTTGCTTGATATTATAGAAAAGCTCGATAAAACCGAATATAAAGAACATATTGATTTTATAAAATTACGGTATGCATCAGCGCGTGTAGTGGCCGATTTATTTAATGAATATCTTTTAATACCAGAGGATCCTGCGGCAAAATTTCGTCTTGATACACGCAAAAGAGAATCAAACTATTTTGCGCCGCATACTCGTATTATAGCATATGATCGCACCAATTCTCTGATTATTATTGGCAATCAACAAGGTCTTGCTCGCATTAAAGAATTTATTACCAATCATATGGATGTTGCGCCTGAATCAGGCAACTCAATATTACATGTCAAGCGCTTGCAATATTTGGATGCAGAAGAGTTTGCACCAGTACTGCAAAAAATTGTAGAATCAAGCCCTACTACTACAGGCCAAGCGCGTACAGAAGGCAAAAGGCCTGCTGGCCCTGAACGGTTTTTTGATGAAGTTATTATATCGGTGGATAAGCCCAAAAATGCACAAGATTTAAAATATTATGGTGGCAATAATCTGATTATTGCTTGCCGCAATGATGATTGGCATATTATTGAAGACTTAATTGAAAGTCTTGATTTGCCTCAAGACCAAGTATTTATTGAAATATTAATTGCAGATTTGACCGTACATGATCAGCGCTTGCTTGGTACTATTATGCGTAATCCGGATTTCCTTCCTATCGTTAATGATACGGCATTTCAATCAGCACAACTTGATCCAGGAATAATTTTAAGTGATCTTCCTGTAAATCCTACTACTAATGTAAATAGCGATTTACTTTCTGTGCCACCTGTTGCTACACCACAAAAATCTCTTGCATCACCAAACATAGGGAGCGTGGTTCCGGGAACTACTGCAATTTCATTTAATGATAGTAATGGCAAAACATGGACTATTGCCCAAATATTGGATTTATTTAGTACTTCAAAAATATTGTCTCATCCGCATATTGTGGCCACGCATAATAAAGAATCACAATTTATCACAGGACAATATCGATTGGTGCGTGGTGATGTGACTGGTTCTATTGGTAGTAATACCGTCGTAAAACTTGAACCAATTACTGCTGATTTAAAAATATATGTTACGCCGCGTATTAGTGGTGATCAGACCGTTAATTTGGATATAAAAATTGATATTGAAGAATTTTTACCTGGAACTTCAAATGCAAAAAATACCCGCAGTGTCAAAACAAATGCTAATGTTTCCAGCGAATCTATATTAACCCTTGGCGGCCTTATTCGGACACAAACAACACAAGATAAATCACAAACGCCTCTTTTGGGTGATATTCCTATTTTGGGCTGGTTCTTTAAATCTCGGGCAGGGGATTTAAATAAAAATAATTTAACCGTATTTATTTCACCTACCATTGTACATGCACGATTACGCAAAGGCATTGGCACGTATACACAAGATTATATTACGCTTGCTGAACAATATTCAAAAGAAAGTGTCTTATTTGATACTATCAAAGATCCTATTACGCGGCTTTTCTTTTACCCAACCAAAGATACGTATGCACATGAACTGAAAATATTTATGGAAGGTGATGAATTTATTAGCCAAGAGACTATTGTGCCAGTACCACTTCAGGAAGAAGAAAGAGATACAACAACATCAGAGACACACAAAGAAAAAGAAGATGAGCTAGAAGGGCAAGAGTTGCCTGATACGGTACAACTTTCGCAAGCAGACCAAAAGCCAATAGCCAAGGCACGGCGTATCCGTAGAAAAAAACGGGAACATTCAGATGCGCCACTCATTACGGTCAAACAAGAAGAATATGAAAAGCTCAAAGAATTATTGCCAGAAGAATCTCCATTTGCAGCATCATAACATAAAAGTACATAACAGTTCTTTGTTTAATAGAACTGTTATGTACGTACTATTCTTCTGGTAAGGCTAAATTTGGCTGGTTAATGTTAGTTGACATATCATCAGCTGTACGCCAGAATCTATAACCTTTACGTGCAAATTGATCTTGATTTTCAGGAATTTCTTTGTAATCGCCACTGCCATATGCGGTATATAATAGTGGTGTTATTTTGTAACTATATCGTGGCTGTATATTAGAACCAATAAAACTTGACGTTTTTTTATATATCTCTTGTAATACCATGCTTGCATCATCTACCGAAATTGCTGATTTTAATCCAATAATAATACGTGGCAATACTTTTCGGCCATAATATGTAGTCCGCGGATCTAATCGCAATAGCATACATGCAATATTATTTTTTATAGTATCATCACTATGATTTAATGCTGCTACTATAATTTTAAATAAAGGCAAAAGGTCTTTTGTATATGGCATCAAATATATTTCATAATGATTTCCAGAAACTGCGTGTGCAATATCAGAAAAAACACTTGATACCAAATAAGGAACTTGACCTATTGTAATTGGATCTTTAGTAAAATCTTTCTCTTGTAAATCTTGTACCTGTTGTGCCCAAGCCAGTGAAAATGCTCGCCCTCGCCGCTGTTTATATAATGAATATAATGCTCCCATACCTGCTCCGACTAGTCCACCCAGGATAGCCGAATTTTCTAGGTTAATTTTTTCCCTTACACATGCCCGCTGTATTTGCTGTTCTTCTGATTCAAAATATATAGGACTAACTTCGCCTGAGTCTATGGCTTTTTCCCATTCTTTTTGTGAGTAATACTCTGGCCTTCGGCCATAATATTTTATAGCCTCAAATTTTGATGGGTCAAAACTATAGTATGCATATGCAAATTTGGCTAAAGGTGCATATGTAAATCCTGGTATCCCACATGCTGCACCAGCAGCAGCACCATAGGCAGCGCCTTTGAGTATATCTTTTGCAGTTTGTTTTGCGATAGCAAGCATTAATGCCGATCCACCTCTTTGCGCTTTTTGCTTATAATAAGCAACTGTTCCTCTTTTTGGTTGATCAGACGCAATAGTATGCATATTTGAAAGTATATATACTACACAAACTGCATAATGCATTATTCTTTGCATATATTTCCCCCGCAAATAATAATCAATGTATATATGTATATTACTATATTAGCTATAATATTCTATAGTAATATCATCGGTGGTTACATTATTTTCTAAGCTATAACCCTCAGCAGTCTTTTTCTTTCCTCGTCTGCCTGTTTGTGGCTTGATAGTTTTACCATTCCATTTAATATATATAGTTTTATTTGGCTCAAATGTTGCCATCAAACTAAATGGTAGCGATTTTTCACTTCTTATCTCTTTTTTCTGGCCAAGTGAAACCGTGACTGTCTTTTTTTCTAATGCTGGACAATTATCTTTTGATTTACAATAATTAAGCTCCATCATAGTTGGTTTGCTTATATCTAATGATGATAATTCCCATGTTGCATGTGGTTCTATTTCAACCAAATCTTCACCCTTAATTTTTAATACGCGATCTTGTTGTATAAGTTTAATAGCAATAGGAAATTTTGAGTTATTTTTTATTTGAAATGCGGGATTTTTCTCTTGCTGGGCATATAACCCAAAAGATATGGCTAGACCAGCACATAGCGAATAATTAAAAACTTTCACGGTATACCTCCATTTTATTATTTTAATACCATTCTATTGTAATCATATAAAACTTAATATCAAATAGTCAATAGTTTAATACATTAATAAAAAATAGGCCCCTATATTGAAAAAAATAATAAGACCCTTTTTATACTACTATTTTATGTATATAAAGATTGCAACAGAGCGGCAATAGAATGCCAAGCAAAAATAGTACCCTTGGTACGTATAAGATTTTCATTGCCTGCATATACAATATAACCGGATACATTACTTTGATTACTAATACTACGCCAATCTATAATTCCTTTATAAAAATTGTCATGCACCGTCATACTTGCTTTAATTTCAACCGGAATTGTAATGCCATATGATTTTTCTATAAGTACATCAATTTCATGACCTTGAGCATCTCGCCAAAAATACAGTCGGGGAAGTTCATTTTTATTATAAAAATATTTAAGCATTTCAGAAATAACAAAAGATTCAAAAATAGCACCTTTAAATGGATGCAATAATAATTCTTCAGCTGTTCTTATACCAAGCAATGAGCATACGAGTGCAGAATCATAGAAATATAATTTCGGGCTTTTGATTACGCGCTTATTAAAATTATTATAAAAAGGACTCAGCAATGTAATAATATAACTAGCTTCCAAAATTGAAAGCCAAGACTTCACGGTATGAGGACTAATACCTGCATCGCGTGCTAAATCAGCATAATTTAAAATATTACCTATACGTGCAACGCATAACTTTAAAAATCTTTGGAATGCAATAACATCAGTAATATTAAGTACTTTGCGCACATCTTTTTCTATATAGGTACTAATGTAATTTATGCACCATACCTGCACATCAATAGGTTGCGCGTATAATCTTGGATAACCGCCTTTGATTAATAATGATTCTATAGTTGAAGGTAAAAGGTTCGCTATTTTCAGCTCTTGCACACTCAAAGGCAATAATGTTAATAATGCAATACGGCCAGCCAATGTTTGTGTAATTTTTTCATATAAAAGAAAATGTTGTGATCCAGTAACTATAAAATAACCGGGTCTATAATGTTGATCTACAATACCTTGTATATAAGAAAGAAGTTCTGGAGCTTCTTGCACTTCATCGATGATCAAACCAGGATATGAAGCATACGTAGCAAAAAATCCCCGCGGATCTTCAAGCGCATCGCGTCTTTTATCAATATCTTCTAATGTTACATAAGCATAGTTAGCAAAAATTTCTTTGACCAACGTAGTCTTGCCTGATTGGCGTGGACCAAAAAGGCCTACTACTGGAAATTGCTGGGCCAGAGATATAAGAGAATTTGAAATATCCCTTCTGATCATTATTTTAGAACCCTTTTGCTAAATATGCACTCACATTGCATATTTATATAATGAACATAAAATAGCAATATTTAATAAAAAAGGCACCCCAGAATTCCGGAGTGCCTTTTTTATTGCACATACAATGAAGCAGAAAAGAATTATGCTATACGTTCAATAAGCAATGATGCTGATACCGCGGGAGTTGTTGTTCCGCCTACAGTATTACTAAGAGTAAGATTACTACCTGACACGTTACGTAAAGTAACAACATTACCCGCTGTTAGAGAGACAATAACCTGACCAGTATTTTGTTCTGTGCCTGATCCATATATTGAATCTGTTATAACTGTTTGTGTTACTCCATCCCCAGAAGTGACTGCAAATTGGTTAGTACCAGCCGTACCAGTAGTTACAGAAAAGCTTATTCTATATATCCCACTATTAACTACAGTAATTTGCTCAGGTGCATTGTGAATCATATTTGGTGATGATGATCCTGTCACAGCAAATGGAACATCAGTATCATCATCAACTACAGAGTCAGCAGTATCAAATACATAAATCCATCCAAGCGAACCACCTACACCTGGAAATCCTGGGGCAAATGGCGCTACTGGTGGTGTTGCAAGAAGTTCAAGCGCACTGACAAGACGTTCAATTTGACTTGTATTAAGTACTCCCAATAAACCTGCTATGCGGACCAAGGTTGTCAAATCCACACCATTTACAAATAAGGTGCCATTGACTGCCAAGCAATTACGTACAAGAACAGAACAGAATTTTTTGCATTTTTTGCGGCGAGTTACTTCAGCATCAGTCCCTTCATCATCTTTTTCATTTAATAATAAATTAAGCTCTTCCTGCATGTCTGCACGTGCAGTAGGCCATTCGCGACGTTGTTCTCTGCCTGCTATAATAGAGCCAAACAAAAGTATCAGCATTGATACTGAAAGCAGTTTGGTGATGGTTTTGTTCATCTACGCATCCTTTGAAAAAAGTGTTAAACGATGTCATTACTATAAACTAATGACTTATTACAAAGTCAACAGATAGAATGCAAAATCATAAATATGGCCTATATATGCGGTTTTTTGTATAGTGTTATGTCATTTTTATAGGCTCTATTTCAGCATTTTTGATCTATTGCATACTTTACAAAATACAGATCTAGACGTACAATAAAAATCTCAGTGGTATAGGTAAAACACGATTTTTTGAGGAATTTTTGTATGATAGATATTCCATATTATCTGTTATTTTCGGTTATTGGATTTCTGGGGCTAGCCACCGTATTTGGCCTTTTGCGGGCCATTGAGGCAATTCATGTTTCAAATGAAAAAGCTAAGCATATAGCCAAAGTCATTCGCGCCGGTGCTATGGCCTTTTTGCGTGAAGAATACAAAATTATTGCACTAGCCGTATTTATTGCCAGCGTTATTCTTTCTTGTTTATTTGGTACTATACATGCTGGGCTTAGTTTTGCTGTTGGGTCATTGTGTTCAATGCTTGCTGGTTTTATTGGTATGTGGGCAGCAACTGCAGCTAATGTACGCACTACTATGCAGGCAAAAGAACGTGGTGAATATGCAGCATTTCTGACCTCTTTTTTTGGTGGCGGTGTAATGGGTTTTGCCGTTGCCAGCATTGGCTTACTCGGTATGACGGGTATTATATATACTTCCATTGACCATCCAAACTTTATTCTTTTTCTCATATGCTTCAGTGCTGGTGCCAGCTTAGTAGCATTTTTTGCCCGTATTGGTGGTGGTATTTATACCAAAGCAGCTGATGTGGGCGCTGATCTTGTAGGTAAATTAGAAGCAGGTATTCCAGAAGATGATCCACGCAATCCTGCGGTAATTGCTGATAATGTTGGTGATTGTGTAGGTGATACTGCTGGGATGGGTGCTGATATTTATGAATCATATGTTGGTGCACTTGTTTCTGCTACTATTTTATCTTTGACTGCGCCAATGGCAAACTTGGCACTTATTATGTTTCCACTCGCACTTGCTGCCTTGGGACTGCTGGGTTCTCTTATTGGATTACTTTCAAACTTACTATGCAAAGGCCAACCGGCAGCTTTATTGCGCAATGCAACCTATATTGCTATTGGGGTGTTTGGTATAACGTCATATATCTATATAAAAATTGCTGATCTTGATCCTATGTATATGTATGCGATTATTATTGGTTGTCTTTCTGGTATAGCAATAGGACTTATTACTGAATATTATACCGGCGGAACTCCGGTGGAACGTGTTGCTAATGCATCACGCTCAGGTGCTGCAACTAATCTTATTTATGGTTTTTCTGTTGGTATGGAATCAACGGTAGCGCCAGTAATTCTATTATCACTTGCAGTACTTGGTGCATTTACCTTTGGTGGCGGTTTATTTGGTTTATCTATTGCTGCAGTAGCAATGCTTGCAACCGTGGGTATCACCATGACCGTAGATGCCTATGGACCAATTGCAGACAACGCAGGCGGTATAGCAGAAATGGCAGGATTTGATCCATCTGTGCGCGCTATCACTGATAAACTTGATGCTTTAGGTAATACAACCGCGGCAATGGGTAAAGGATTTGCTATTGGCTCAGCATTACTTACTGCACTTGCTATGTTTTCTGCTTATACACAAGAAGCAGGACTTATAAGCCTTGATTTACTTGATCCAATCATTATGGTTGGTATTTTTATTGGTGGCACTATTCCTTTCTTGGTATCTGCTTTAACTATGCGTTCTGTTGGTGATGCAGCACTGAAAATGGTACTTGAAGTTCGCCGACAATTTAAAGAAATTCCAGGTATCATGGAAGGCAAAGCAGAACCAGATTACACACGATGCGTCGAAATTAGTACGCAAGCGGCATTAAAAGAAATGATCTTGCCGGGTATTTTGGCCCTTTCTAGTCCTATTATAGTGCGCTATCTTTTGGGCAAATCAGCACTTGGCGGTTTTATTGCAGGAGCAACCGTAGTTGGTGTATTACTTGCATTGCTCATGGCAAATGCTGGCGGTGTATGGGATAATGCAAAGAAATATATAGAAGCTGGCCATGAAGGTGGCAAAGGATCACCAGCACATAAAGCTGCTATTGTGGGTGATACTATGGGTGATCCATTTAAAGATACATCTGGACCTGCACTCAATATATTAATTAAACTTATGTCTATTGTTGCATTGTTATTAGTTTTACTTAAATAATAATAAAAAAAGGAGAGTAGTATGCAATTAGCTATAGTGTTATTAGGCGCTGCTTGTACAATGTCTCATGTATCTGCTATGGATGTACAACCGATTATACAAGAAAAACAAGAAATACCATTAAGCCAAAAATATCCTAATGGCACGTGTGGTATAATATGTAATCATCAGCTTTGGTCCCCAGATCATGTATATGCCTATGCACAAGAATATCGTGCTGCATATCCAACATCAAGTATGCCAGGTAAAACAGCCGATACTGTTTGGTGTTATAAAAATGCTATTACCAAACCAAAAAAGGAAATGTCTCCACAAGCTGCTTCATGGGCTATGATATGTGAAATTCATACGCCTTTTATTTCAAAAGTTTTTGAATCATTACATAATGGTACTATAAAAAATATGCAGGATTTTGAATTACAAAAAACTAATAATCGCATACAAGCTATACTGGATTTATGCATATACCCTTTGAGCAAAGCACATAATCAACCATTGGATGGTATATTAAAAGAAATGTATATATATAATAGTACATCATCCAAATCACTTACTCATAAAATTCAAAAAAGTACCAATGATGTCTAAACATTACTGAGTATTTTAGCACGACAAGCTTTGGCAATAGCACAAAGCTTGTCATATCAATTTTTCTAAACAAAAATGCGGTTTTATTGTTTTTAATAAAATTTGCTCTAATGCATATTCAATAGCTGCACGCTCTTTTTCTTTTTGCTTAATTAGCTGATTTTGTTTTTTCCATTTTCTTTCTATACCATAGCTCATAGGTACTACTTCTGATATATAGCCATACTCCTGTTGTTGTTCATACCTTTGCCTTCGTTCATTTTCAATAGTTGCATGATATTCACGTTCAAGATTTTGTAGTTTTTCTTTGTCTGCTTCAATCTGTTTTTTTAATGCACAAACAATCCCAAGCAAAGTAGTAACTGCCTCATCCTGGCTTATTGCAGGGGAAGTATTTTCAATTTGTGGTTCACGTGTTTCCTGAATAGGTGGGCACCCAGCTACTTCTTGTGTCGCTTGCATTAAAGGACAACGAGGACCTTGGGCTTTGAGTATATTAGATGTATAAAGATTTATACCTATAATACTCATAATTAATACTATTTTTTTATTCATACAACCTCCTTATTTTTATAAGATTTTGTTATACATCGTGCCAAAGCATATTCTATAGCCGCACGCTCTTTTTCTTTTTGCTTAATTAGCTGATTTTGTTTTTCCCAAGCTTGTTGTATATAGTAACTCTTGCTCACCGGTTCTTGTGTATATCCATATTTCTGTTGATATTCACGATCTCGCCTTCTTTCTGCAATACGTGCTTCATTATATTCACGTTCAAGACTTTGTAGCTCTTCTTTGTCTGCTTCAATTTGTTTTTTTAATACACAAACAATCCCAAGCAAAGTAGTAACTGCCTCATCCTGGCTTATTGCAGATGAAGAAACTTCAACCTCTGGCTCAGGTTCTTTCTGTATACATGCACATTCTGTTGCTCCTGATATACACGGACATCCGGTTACTTCCTGTGTTTCTTGTATTAAAGAACAACGACATTGCGCCATAATATCAAACTTATAAGCAGCGCATAGACCTATAAAAAGTATGACTCCTACTATTTTTTTATTCATACAACCTCCTTATTTGTATCAGATTTTGCTATATATTCTGCCAGAGCATATTCAATAACAGCGCATTCTTTTTCTCTTTTTTTAATTAATTGATCTTGTTTTTCCCAATCTTTTTTTATATTACAGCTTTTATTTGCTGACTCTGGATCAACTTCTTTATTGTATGCAAGCTCAAGGTCGCGTAATATTGCTTTATCTACTTCAATTTGTTTTTGTAATTCACAAATAATAGTACGTAAAGCAGCAATTTCTTGATCATAAGGCGAAGAATGTATGTCATAGCCCTCTATTATATTCACTGCATCTATCCATTTTATAATATTAACTAAGTTCAATCTATCCTGTTCTTTTGCTACAATAATAAGAGCGTTTCTCGTTGGCCAAAAAACATACCCGGCATCTTTTGGCAAAATCGCTTTTGCTATAATTTCTATTATTTCTCGAAAGCATACACAGGATATTATATCAAGATACCAAAATCCGTATATATCCGTACTAATCTGATTTGTAGTATCTTCGACTGTATCTTCACCTATAGAAATATCCTCGCATGCAACTTCTTTCACAGACTGTTTGTCAGACATTTCTTGCTTTGTTGGTTCATCGGCAACCAAGGTATAAGTAGTAATCAAAAGGCATACTATAAAAAAATGAGATACTCGATTCATGAATAATTCCCCAACATTAGAAAAATGTAATACGTTTGCCATTATCTTCTATATACACTATATACAAATTTGCTTGATGGCATTTAATTCAAGTATAATATTTTCATTAAAAAAATACAATAGTACAATGAAAATATATTTTATATAGTTATTTAACACATTTGAAGCATATATAAAAATATAGTAAACTGCGTATATTACTGTATAAAGAAAAAAAGGAGTAGCAGTGATTCGTTATGTACCTATCTCTATTATTAATATCAGTTTGCTTGTTTCATCATTGCAGGCAATGGAATCTACCACTTCTAATATACAAACTAAAAACCAAGAAGAGATTGAAGTCGAAACTTTAATCCAGAATGGATACTATATGCCAGAAATGCGGCATATTAAAGGATTAATATCAGCCATATATCCTATGAATGAACATACTATTGGTATAGTAGAAAGTGATACTGCTGGAGATTCATTCAGTACGTTACATGTATATAATAAAAACAAAAATAGTTGGCATAATCGCATCATTTCAAGTGAAGAACGTAGACTTGCCGAATGTGGTTTTGATATAGAAGCTATGGATATAGCAAAACAAAATTGTGTAGTGAATACTTTAAAATCCCTTAATGTATGGAATAGTAAGGTACCACCTATTACTACCAATAATGGACATACCATATTTGTTGATACTGCCAATAAAATAATAACCGTAGATTCACAAAAACTTACTCCACGGTCATCATTTGCACTTCCTGCTTATATTCCTTCCTATAAAGAGATTTGTTTATATCCAAGTAATTCAAATAATATTATTTTATCTACTAATACTATAGATAATGGTATAGTGCATGTCTTTTTATCTGATGGGATGCATTTTTTCAGCGATACACCTAATGATAATGCTGGTAAACCAGAAATCGTTATTGAAGGTAATAACACCATAGCTATTGGCCGAGAACATAGTACACAGATATATACCTATGATCCCCTTGTTTTGTGTCCCAAACCTCTTTATTGCTATAAAGGTAACCTTGTTGATTGGTATAATAATAAAGCAATAATAACCCATGATTATAAAGTGCATGTAATACCACAAGAAAATACCGATTGCACTAACACATCATCGCTACGAGTAAAAAAAACAAGCATATTAACACCTGATGGCAAGATAATACAAACACAAACCAGGGATTTTTATGCAAAATCATCAGTATATGCAGCAATAGTATTCAGACTGGGCAATGGTTTGTTTGGCATTATAAATAAAGAAAATATGGATAGAGTAAAAGTAAAAATATTTGATTCGTATTTGCATTGTATACAAAAAATGAATCCATCTGAAGATGGTAAAAAAATATTCGAAAAATTATTGATATCTTACACAAATGAGCAACAAGTTATTGATTTTCATCAACCTATTTATCGTAATAGGATCCCATTAATTCATACTGCCATTAATAAGGTAATACCTTCCGCTACTGGTTATCCGATGTTTAGTGTACATAAAGGCTTATTAATGTTTTTTAACCAAAAACCCTATAATTTTGCAACAAAACCTACTACCAGAGAAGAATTTTATTTTCTTGCACGGCAGGATAAAGATCCTTATCAGTTATATAAAACAATTAGATCAGGTAAGCATACTACCATAGAACTTTGCGAACTCATTACCTACTTTTGTATACCAGAACAAGTACGCAAAAAACTAATAGAAACAGAAAACATATACAGCCATCTTAATTTTCACACGATGGTTTTATCCCAAGAAGAAAAGCAATATATCAAAGATGCAAATTCAAAATATTTAGATAACGCATTAAAGAAAGTTATCACAAGTTATGATAGTTATTTATTTCGTTTATGTAGCTTCTACAAAAAATCATACGAAGAAATTCCAGCGCGATTTAGAAATATTATAGAGCATTATTATGCAAATTTACAAAATAATGAGGGGTATTGCATTATTTTGTAATCTTTCATAAGTAATAATTTGATTAACATAGTATAATTACTTATTGGAATAGTGGCTTATTCAATTGTATGTAACGTGTTTGAAGCATATATAAAGATATAGTAAACTACGTATATTACTGTATAAAGAAAAAAAAGGAGTAGCAGTGATTCGTTATGTACATATTCTTATTATTAATATCAGTTTACTTGCTTTATCATTGCAAGCAATGGAATCTACTGCTACCACACAAACTAAGTCAAAAGACGCTGAATTTGAAAATTTAATGCACAATGCACGGTACTATACGCCAGAAGTGCGACATATAAAAGGATTAATCTCAGCTATATATCCTATGAATGAAGATACTATTGGTATAGTAGAAAGTGATACTGCCGGAGCTTCATTCAGTACGTTACATGCATATAATAAAAACAAAAATAGTTGGCATAACCGTATCATTTCAAGTGAAGAACGTAGACTTGCCGAATGCGGCTTTGATATAGAAGCTATGAATACAGCAAAACAAGATTCTGTGGTAAATTTTTTGAAATTTCTTAATGTATGGAATAGTAAGGTCCCACCTATTACTACCAAGAATGGACATACGATATTTGTCAATACTGCCAATAAAATAATAACCGTAGATTCACAAAAACTTACCCCATGGTCATCATTTGCACTTCCTGCTTATATTCCTCCGTATAAAGAAATTTGTTTATATCCAAGTAATTCAGATCATATTATTCTGTCTACCAATACTATAGATAATGGTATAGTGCATGTTTTTTTATCTGATGGGATGCATTTTTTCAGCGATACACCTAATGATAATGCTGGTAAACCAGAAATCGTTATTGAAGATAACAATACCATAGCTATTGGCCGAGAACATAGTACACAAATATATACCTATGATCCCTTTGTTTTGCAACCGAAACCTCTTTATTGCTATAAAGGTAAACTTATTGATTGGTATAATAATAAAGCAATAATAACCCATAATTATAAAGTGGAAGTAATGCCACCGCAAAATACATATCACGCTAATTCATCTGTACTAACAAAAAAGACAAGTATACTAACACCTAATGGCAGAATAATACAAACACAAATCAGAGATTTGTGTGCAAAATCGTCAATATATGCGGCAATAGCATTCAGAGTGGGCAATGGCATGTTTGGTATTATAAATAAAGAGGATACATTAAAAGTAAAAATAGTTGATTCAGATTTGCATTGTATACAAAAAATGGATCTATCTGAAGATTATGAAGAAACATTCGAAAAATTATTGATATCTTACAAAAATAATCAGCAGAATATTGGACTTATTGATAAAATTCCATTAATTCATACCGCTATTAATAAAATAGTACCTTCTGCTATAGGTTATCCAATGTTTAGTGTACATAAAGGCTTATTGATATTTTTTAATCAAAAACCCTATATTTTTGAAACAAAACCTACTACCAGGGAAGAGTTTTACTTTTTTGCACGTCAGGATAAAGAAGCTTTTCGGTTATATAAAAAAATTAAATCAGATGATCATACTACTATAAAACTTTGCGAACTTGTTACCTACTTTTGTATACCAGAACAGGTACGCAAAAAACTAATAGAAACAGAAAACATATACAGCCATCTTAATTTTCACACGATGGTTTTGACGCAAGAAGAAAAACAATATATTAAAAAAGCTGCATCTAAATTTTTTTGTACATTCAACATGATGCTTACTAGTAAAAGTGCATATATAGATTACAAAAAGCCAATGTATAAAATATACGAAGAAATTCCAGAGCGATTTAGAAATATTATAGAGCATTATTATGCAAATTTACCAGACAAAGAAGAAAGCTGTATTATTTTTTAAATAACCTCAACATGTCATTATTACTTATTGAAATAGGCAAATTGATAGGTTTATAATTATCCCCATGTATAAAAATAAACACAAAAAATAGGAATTACCTACTCTTTTTTATAGCAAAAAATCACGTATATAAAAGACGGCATTTAATCTAGTTTATACGAAACAGACTACTTATAGCCTAGAAAAATTGATGAGTGAAATTGGTTGCGGGGGCTGGATTTGAACCAGCGACCTTTGGGTTATGAGCCCAACGAGCTACCAGGCTGCTCTACCCCGCGATAGTACTAAATAAAACTAAATTTCACCTTTAACTATACCAGCATTTATACATTAGTCAAAAAAATAAAAGAAAATTGATAGCTATCACTTTTCAGTCCATTCAAGCCCAGTACTTTTCTTATGCATTTCAGTTAATCCGTGATTTATGTGACCAATTTGATTACTATGACAAATAAAATCAAGATTCTTCCCTTGTTGTTGAGCTAATTCTTGTAAATTAAAATAACCTTGAATTTTTTCGGCTCTTATATTTGGATCCATAAAATGTAACATTTTCATTTTATGTTTTTCTTGATCGGTTAAATTCGTTTTATTCAATAGTTTATTAAAAGCATTTGATGATAAATTCCACATAGGGTCATGTTTTATAATTTGAAAGGAAAGTTTATTTGCTGGTATTTTCTTCACTTTTTCGACATATGCATCAAAAGAAATGCTAAGTTTTTCATATAACCCATCTAATTTAGGATTTGTATTAGTAAATGATTTTGCATATTGTGCCCTTAATTTTTTCAAGCTATATTGTAAATCATCAAATTTTTCTTTAAAACATCTACATGCTAGTTCGCTTACTTCTGGATTTTTATTGAAATCCTCTTGCTTTTGATAATATTTTTGTATTTCTGTTATCCTTGTCGGTAAAGGAGTAAGATACCAAATTCTTATATCATGTTTTTGTTCAGAACTAAGAGTATTGGTTTTATTTAGCAAAGAAAAAAATTGCTCATTCGGCAAATCTAGAATAGCATTATTCTGCACACTTGGTCGGTCTGATGCTTCCACTAAAAATGATTTAGGTTGATCAACAATACCACGTACAGATGCAGGAGTATATGCAGATGTAGTTTTTTCTTCTTTTTTAGGGATATATTCAGGTATAGCTTTTTCTTCCGTTTTAATTTTTTTTGATTCTCTTTCATTAATATCTTCACTCCATAAACGCTTTTTGTTCTGCCCTTCCATAGAATAAATAACAGAAGGTAATGCTATCATTGAACAAAGCATTGCAATAGAAAAATTCATAATATTCCTTAAATAAAAATTTTTATAATATAAACTATTGTACAAGAAATAACATAATAAGCAATATTTAAATAAAATAAAAAAATTTTCTATATGATCATTTTTCTACTATAACCACTGCAGTTGCTGTGTGTTTGCTATGGGTTAGAGAAATATGCCATGTGTATGTATATATATATTCTGGTAATATCATTTTTTGCATGTATAAATACGGTACACCATTCCTATTTTTTGTTACTGAAAATATGCGGCATATTTGTAGTAAAGGCATAGGTTTTTGCAATAGTACACTTATTACTTTTGCACATGCTTCTTTTGTGGCAAAACGGACTGCAAAACGCTCTGCTGATTTTGTTTTATTATATAAGCAATAGGCAATTTCTTCAGATGAAAATATACGTTCCAGTTGTGAAACTGATTTGGTATGCCAATGCCAGAATCGTTCTATATCTACCGTATCTATACCAATTGCTTGTATCATTACTGTTGCTCCAAATAACGATCAAGTGATCTATACAATAATGCTTCTTGTAGATGTGGTATTTGAATATCAGAGCTTTGTGCAAGATCTGCAATAGTACGGGCAACCTTGAGCAATTTATGGTACCCACGCATACTTAGATTAAATTTAGTAAATGCTTTTTTCATAAGTTCCTGCGCATCTGCACCAAGTTGGCAATGTTGCTCTATATGAGCAGGAAGCATATATGCATTACTGATACTTTTGGATTCAAAACGCTTTTTTTGTATCTCATAGGCATTGCATACACCCGCATATAAATAGGCAGAAGTCATATGGTCAGGCTTTGTTTGTATAATTGTTTCATAACTCAGAGATTCCACATTAATTTGAATATCAATACGATCAAGCAATGGGCCAGATAATTTGCCTAAGTACCTATCAATAGCTACGCGCGAACAGGTACATCGATTAGTTTTATCACCATAATAGCCACATGGACAAGGGTTGAGGGCAGCTACCAGCAAAAATGACGCAGGAAAATTCACTGTTTGTTGTGCACGCGCAATGCATACCGTGCCATATTCCAGTGGTTGGCGCAATGCTTCAATAGTCGTGCGCTTGAATTCTGTTAACTCATCCAAAAATAATATACCATGATGCGCCAAACTAATTTCTCCTGGCTGAGGAAAAGAACCGCCACCAATAAGTCCTGCTTGTGAAATAGTATGGTGCGGATTTCTAAATGGTCTTGTTGCAATAAGCGATTGGTTATGCAGTTTACCCGTAATAGAATAAATCATGCTTGTTTCAATTGATTGCTCAAATGTCATAGGTGGCATGATAGTTTGCAATCGCGCAGCAAGCATAGTTTTACCAGTACCGGGCGGACCAATAAATAAAATATTATGATTTCCTGCAGCTGCAATTTGCAAAGCACGTTTGACCGCATATTGGCCTTTTACATCTGCAAAATCTATGGTTGATGCTTGTTGAGTATTAAGTTGGATAGGTGCGTAGACTGCAGGGTTAATGATGCGCTCACTGCGCAAATAGGCAATAAGTTCAGTAATATGAGAAACTCCAATAATTTCTATATTATGTACTACCGAAACTTCCGCTGCATTCTCTTGGGGAATAATAAGCCGTTTAATACCCAATGCATGAGCTTGGCATCCAATAGGAAGCGCACCTTTAATAGCACGAATACCCCCATCAAGTGATAATTCGCCTAAAAATAATGTTTCACGTAAAAAATCAGAAGCAATAGCAACAATATCACTTGCGCATAAAATGCCTATGGCAATAGGCAAATCAAATAACGTTCCTTCTTTTTTTAAATCCGCAGGAGCCAAATTGACCGTAATGCGTTTAGCTGGTAATCGTATACCGCTATTTTGCAATGCAGTACGAATGCGCTTGCTACTTTCTTTTATTGCTGTATCAGGTAGTCCCACAATATAAAATTGCACCAAACCAAATGATACATCAACTTGAACATCAACATTATGTGCTTCAATACCAATCGTAGTTGCCGAGCGTATGGTTGCATGCATGAAATAAATTCTTTCAAAAATAATTTTTTAATTTTATATTTATACATATTGTTTTTTCCGTGGAGATGTTATGCAAACACCTCCACACCTCCCAGGCTTCGCACAAAGGCTACGCCGGGCAAGCCATGCACAAATTTCAAATCCTGCGTAGTTTTAACGTAGTAGGACAGTTCCTTTTGATCCCTATCGGCGTAACTCGACTGCGTCCGTCGAAGTTTTAACGTAGACGGAAACTTAGCCTTTCAGTCTAAATTTCTCAAACAGTGACGCCTCATCGGAACTTACATTATTATTCTTTTCTATTATTGCATTATAGCATATATTTTTATTTTTTGAAATACAATTTGCGGTTGACTTTGATAATAATTTTAAATAATAACAGTATAAAACTTACTTTTTATAGTATTGTTGTTATTATTAATTAAAAAAATGACTATAATATATGTATTCAGGGAAAAATTATGCAATTAGTATCAAATCTACAACGCTATATAATAGCATGTGCATTATATATAATATCTACGCATATACCATGCCAAGCAATAACTATGCCGACCATAGAAAAAAAGCATATTATGGTAATGGGTATAACAGGATTGGCAATTATGGGATGCGCCTATAAATGGTATAGAAATAACACTAATAATACCAATAGACCGTTAAATAGAAATATACCTCGTATGCCAGGGGGTAAGCATGATAAGCGTGAAGAGCACAAAGCGCGCGAAGCACAGAATCATAGGTTTAATTATTTATTTTAATAAAGTTACTATTATTGCATGATACAAGATTAGATAATTAGATAAAAGGAATTTATCTATGTATATACTATACAAAAAAACATTTTTATATTCACTATTTATGTTACTCAACTTCAATACAAATCAAATATTCACTATGCATAATATGCCAAACAAAAGAGAGCTAGCTTTTTTTTGCGGAGGCATACTTGCTACTGTTGCAGTCGGCTATGCTATAAATAGAATGGTTGTAAATTCATACAAAGCTACATTAGATACAGAGAAAAAAACGTTAGGTGATCATCTAGGTTATCCATCTATTGATTCAATATTTCAAGAAATCGATACAATAGCAAATGACGGCAAATCTATTGCAAAAAATTTTAATGATAAAGCTCTTGTTGATAATCGTATATTATTATTAAAATTTTTGGGTTTAGATTATAAAGCAAAAGAGTTTAAAGAATATAAGAAAAATATTGAAACCAGAAAAGCTTTAGGCAAAAATATAGGGAAGGATATTCAAAATCCGACAAAAATTCCAGTAAGAAAAGATACTTATACACTCAGACACCAAGTTCATAATACTAATGCGTCTGCCGCTCCGGGTAATCCAAATACTGACCAACCAGATCAAAGAAATTCATTTCAGATTCCACCCACAACAAGTACAGATAACACACAACCTAATCCACAGCCGAATTCTATACTAAACAGTAGTTTAAATCCATGCAATGTACAGAACTCACAAAATCAAAAACCTAGTCTAGTAAATCCATACGGGTGAAATATATATAATTTCAAAAGATCAGGGAGAGGCTATATAGCTTCTCCCTTTTTTATTTTTCTATTTCTGGGTGGCGCTTTTTGCAAAGCTGAGTAAACTAAGAACATAGATTCAGGTCGGCTCAATCACATATAAAAAAGGTTGTGTATGCATTACTATAAAACATATTTTGCTATATGTGGTACTGTATGGTTATTATCTATATTTTTGCATATTGATGCACGGGTGGTTATACCTGGTAGTGCATCAGATTCAAATCATACTTTTGCTATACCTATTAAGCATTATATTACACAACCTGACGGTGCAATTATCACCAGTGCAGCCCAACCAGGTGCGGGCATGTATGCTATTGCATATCTCAATAGGCGTACTAAAAAATTTGATGGCATGATGCCAGAAAAAATATTTGTTGATCAAAGCAAAGAACCTATTGCCAATCCTTTATTTGATGCCGCTATAGATCATATAGCATTACTGCCCAATAATAATCCTTATTTTATGCCGTTGATTGCTATTTCTGCTAATAATCCTACTTCCGCTTATTATTTTGAATCAGCGCAAAAATTATTATCATCAAGTACCATTAATGATGCATTGGGCAAGCCTACTGGTGGTGTTATTACTATGATAGGTTCACCAATTACCCGTGCATTTGCTGCTGTATTACCCCATGAGGGAGAGTTTGGACAACCTGGTACTGGTATTGCGGTATTTGGTATAAAAAGGGATACCAAAAAACAAAATGATGGAAAAGAAATTACCACTACATCCTGTGCAGTACTATCAAAAGCAGAGCCCTTGGATACTACTAGTAGAGGATTCAGGTGGGGTTCGCCGTTATCATCTATGTCATTGCCCGTATCATTATGGTGGGATCATGCATGGACATTACGTGAACAAAGGAATGCTTTATCAACATTTTTATATATAGGCATAGGGTCAGTAATTTCTGGCAGTCAGGAATCGGATGGCGCCTGCTCAATTGGCATAGGAATTAATAGTACCCAAGGTAAAATGATGCATATTACATCTATTTTTGATGAACATGCCAATTTTATTGATGCTGGAACTGATAAAATTATTATAGCAAGCGGTAGCACCGTTGAACTTTCTGTACATGATCTGACAACCATGTGGACAAGTACTAATATGCGGTATCTGATTGTTGCTGGCGGCAATGGTAATTACGCATCTACGGCACGTATGGTATATGCCTTGCCATTAGTTGCTGTTGGTCCTCATGAAGGTCGCTTGGCAAATAAAAATAGTATTAATAAGCCTGCGCTCAGATCAACTGATTTAGTATGCAACACAGAACCTGCAGCACAAATAGGTGGCGGACCATTAATTGCGGGTGATATTGCTCATATTGCAGTACGCAATGATATGGTATGTGCCCTGGTGCATGATGGAGATCACCCTGGTATATATAGCTCACAGCCTATTTTTGGTTCTGATGGTACTATCACTCATTGGACACAATGGCGCCATGCAATGAACATACCCGCACAGTGCATAGATGCATCATTATCATTACATGATGGTAATTGGTATATGTTACATGCTCCGGATAATGTCATAAATACCATAAGTCATACGCAATGGACATCAGGCAAGGATAGTTCATGGTATTGGGCAATACATCAATTGAACACTATCTACATGCAGGACAAGACAAATATACAAGGTATAATACCATTTACGTTACATAGAAATGATTTGCCTATGGTTGCTTTGCTTGCCTTATATAGTAATGCAACTATCGCATTTGCACAAACAGGAATTGAACATAATAATGGCCTAATGATACCTATTGATACTACATTATATGAACAAGATAAAAAACGCATTATTATTGACTACACGGATCCAATACTTAAGCAAATACAACCATTGACCAGTATTACCATTGGATATGCGGCAGACAAAAAAGATGCATGGTTTTTTGCAGCAGGCATGCACGGCCTTGCAGTATTAAAAAATCAAGAAACCGGAACCGGCTTATATTCTATATCAAGTAATTATATAGGAGATATAGTTACAAACATGCAATGGAACAAAATCGGTAATTATGAGTCTATAAAAAAACTTATAAGCGATAATGGTTATGTATATGCATTAACAGATACGGTATTGTATCGTATTGATTTATCTGAATCAATGGAAGCACCTGCGCACATAGTAGCATCTACAGATTCTATTGCAGGGCTTACAGGTAAACATTATTTTACTGATATACTTATTTCCGATTCTCTTGCATTACTTACTACTACTTCAGGCCTTTATCGTATTGCTTCAGGTCATACTATTACTGACAAAAACCCAGCATGGACTCACATATTATTGCCAGAACAAGAATTTCCTATTACACGTTTGTACCCTGTAACTACAACCGGAAATGATTCTGATATAGCACGCTATGGCGGAAGCAATGTATATGTATTAAGTGGCAATGAGATTACCAATCGCACTGTATGCCATCGCCTGTGTATTAATCCAACCTATAATCTACCAGTAGATGATTATACCGTACAACCTTGTATGACAGATGAATTTATACATAATACACCATCATATTGTGTAAATTTTGGTTTTGCACAAAATCTTTTTGCTCTAGATGGTGCATTAACCTATAGTGTCCATCACAATGTACAATCGGAATCGCGCCTTCTTTTACCTTATCATTCTTATCCATTACGCAGTGACCGGCGTTTTGCAGGATCCTGGTTACAACATGTAGCAGAAGCAACAACAGGCAATCTTTCTATTTCATGCATAGTACGCCATAATACCATAGGTGCATGGTTACTTGCCACTAATAAAGGAATACGTATTAATGAATAACATACGCAAACATTTTATAATGTATTGGTGTACCTGTTCTATTATAGTATGTGCTATTATAATATTCACATCCACAATGTACGCGATGAATCTTCTGGTCCCCTATAACCCCTTGATTCGACCGCGCGCATCAAATGACCAAATAGGTCAATTTTTTTGTATGATAGAAGCTGGTATTGGATCAGCAATAGCATTTAATGAAGAAAAAAAAACAAATGCACTACAAATATATAATACTCAGCAAAATGCACTTTTAATGTTACAAGGATTTCCTGCTGGATCAAAGCAAAGTGATTTACTTGCTCAAATTAATCCATTTGCATCACCATTTGATGGCAAAAGAGGATTATTTGATGTTACTGGCGATTTTATATTAGATGCAGGCGGAGGCCTTGCATTGCGTTATTTTATTGGTCATGGATGGTCTATAAATGCCTACTTACCCTTTTATAGTATGAGATTTAAAAATGTACGCTGGCAGGATTTAACACAACATCTAACACCTGAAGATGAACGCGTTCATTTATTATTAACTGATATGTTTGCTGCCAATGTTGCTCAATTGGGTAATCTTTCTATAGATGATTGGCATCGTGCAGGTATTGGTGATCTTGCTATATTATTAGATTGGCATCGCGATTTTCCCCAAGCAAAACCAATACTCAAAAATGTAGCTATTAATGCACGCGCAGGTTTGAGTGCACCTACCGGATTAAAATCTGATCCAAATCTTATTATGGCCATACCTTTTGGTGCTGATGGTGCATGGACACTCCCATTTGCTTTGGGTCTGGAACTTACCTTGTGTTATTATGTGCAACTTGGTCTTGATGTGCAGTTAATTCATACCTTTGGTCATACGCATGTTGAACGCATTCCTAGTATGCCATGCCAAACAAGTTTGCTGTATTTGCAAAAAGCATGTGTGTATCATGATTATGGCTGGAACCAACAATTTAGTTTGTATGCAGGTATTACTGAGCTGCCAAAAGGATTTTCTGCATCAATTGGCTATCAATATATTAAACAAGGCGATGCAAAATTATTTCCTGTGTCCAATGATGTATCAACCATGATAATACAAGAATCGCCTATCTTGCGTGATTGGACATTACATCAAATAATTATGCGCGCGGATTATGATTGCAAACAATGGTTGCCAGATTCGCCAGTCTCACCACGCATAGGTCTTTTTGCACAAATTCCATTTAATGGCAAGCGATCTATCTTGTTTACCACTATTGGCGGATCAGTATCAATTGATTTTTGATTTAATTTTGACTATTGGTCACCTCAATAAATAAATTCATGAATACATAACTAAGCAAAGAAAATTTTTTATTTTCCTATTCTTGCATTTTTCTTCAAATAAATTACACTTCTGATTGGAAATATTATTACCTTTATACGTATATTATTATAGTATGAAAAAATCAATAATTGCATTGTCAATGTGTCTCAGTTCTATCACATCTGGCATGGAACAAACATCAAATCGCTGGAAAATAGTAAAAGAATCTAAAAAAGTTATGCACAAGCTAAGTCCCATCTCTCTTATTGATTCTCAGGGAAATATAACAACACGGCCGATGTGGCATAAACCTGATGAAAAACGATTTGCTATACCAATAGATAATAATACATTGTATTCAGTTAATGATCTGGCATCAGAAGAACAATATATACAAGTAGCACAAAAACAAACACGGACATCTATTCCATTGGATTTTTCTATATTCATTGCAAAAAGTCTAAACGGTTGTTTTTGTTGGACAGCTAATGATTATGCTTGGATGCAATTATATTCAAGGCAAAATGTTGATATTGATGAATTTGAAATGAGCCATGAAATTACACATATTAATTTTAGATATGGAAATAAGGATTATAATGGACTAAATTATACAATTCAAGAGAAGATATTTCCGATACAAAAGTACAGCGCAATGTGCGGTCTAATTCTTTTTGATTTTGGCCTAGTGGTTTCCTTATTGCAGGAAAATTCACGCCTTGCTAAAATAGCATTAATAGGATCGGTATTCATTCTTGCAGGCATTATATATTCTCGTATCAAAACTGCACATGCAATTGCAGCAATGCAAAAAGAAGAAATGGATTGCGATACTGCTGCTTGTTATTATGGGTATAACCCACAAGATATCCTTCGGTTGGCCAAAGGAGGAAAACAATTTAATCAAATACTTTCTTTACCTTCCCGTATATTAGAGGATTTGCAGAACATATTTATACCTTATGCACACCCATGTTATTATAGACGCATAGCCAATGTACAACGTATTATTGATGAGCAAGAAGCAATTATTGCTGCTCGGAAGACTTTTAATATCAAATAATCGACAAATTGGATCATTTCTATATACTAAGCTTTATATCATACATATAATAAATGGAACAATTAATAATGAAATCTTATCAATCAATTAATATGCGCATTAATTACTGCGCGAAAAAAATTATTTTTACTATAGCTATATATAATTCCTATATTGCATGTATGCAACCAGAAGAAGTTACTATTGTTGATGAGCGCAATGACAGCACAGCACAACGCTCTATATGGAGTGACAAACCACAAATACAAATACCAAAAGCATATAGTCAGTTTCCTTCTCTTGATAATCTGGCTTCAAATGAAATTCATAAACAAGTAGCTGAAAAACAAAGAAAAATTGGTTTACCTTTAAATTTTCCTATTCTGGTATTTAATAATAGTAATGTTCCCAATGGTGTTTATAATCATGCAAACCTTGGTCTAATAGAATCGCCAAATAGAAGCGCTGAAACTTCACAAGATATAACTGAATGGCAAATAGGACAACGCGTTGCACATATCCGATCACTTTATGATACAGCTCCACAAGTATATACAGCTATATCTGATCGATATCAATGGCATCAATTACTATTAGCATGTAGTATACCTCTTATCACTTTCGGTTTATTGAGTGTTGGTATGTTGAAAACAACAGGGCGGCTATTGCAGATTACTCCTTCACCTAGAGAAGAGGCACTTCTTATTATGTCGGGAACACTTGCAGTTGGCGGTTTTTGTGCCTATGTAGGGAGCTGGTTTTACGGCTATCGTACCGTTGCATATTTGCAACAACAAAAATTAGAATATGATACTAAGTCCTGTTATCTTGGCAAAGATACTGAGCCACAAGAAGTTATACGTTTGGCACAAGCAGGACAACAGTATATAAGAAATATACCTTTATCAGAACGTATTGTACATGATGCAAGTAATATCTTATTCCCAACCAAATATCCATCTTTTTATCGGCGTATTACCAATTTGCAGCGTATTATTGATGAAAAGAATAATCTTTTAACTAATAAATCGGAATTATAATAATTGACAAATTGGATCTTTTATATATACTTAGCTGTATATAACATGATTTACCATAAATGGGATATTATTAATGAAACGTCTATTATATATAGCACTTAGTATGCTTATTAGTTGCAATCAAAATTATGCTACAGAAATTGCTACTGAACAGATGAGCCCAATAGTTTCGACAACCTCCTATCAAGATAGCACTGTTCCTCATTGCGAAAATACTCCAATTCTTATTCCATTCAATAAACTATTATTTGATCGGTATTGTTCAAATATGGTTGATCAGCTAATAACAACAAAAACTCAACTAGACAATGCATTCATATGGAGTTCTGGCCTGCTTGGTGTTTTCTATGCAATGCCAATAGCTACTAAACTTCTGGAGGCTGGTTATTTTTGTATGAATAGTGGAATACCTGCATATGCAAGTAGTATATGGACTGCATTTAAAGGTAATTTTGATTTTAGTACAATTGGGCTTAGTTGTGGTACTATCATGGGTCTTGGATATAAAACCACTATGTTCTTACATTATGTATCAGGTATAATCCAATACAGTTCCCTATGCACTGCAAGCAGGAAAGCTTTGCGCGCAAAAAATTATGAACAAGAGCAACAAACATGGGAAATAAAAAAAATTATACCACTGGCCCAGCAAGAGGAATGTTGGCATACTATTATACATGAACGCTTTGGCAAACCCGCAGTTTCTGGACATGTATTTGAACCAACACCATATGTACTTGTATTTCAAAAAAAATATGGTGCCGGCCAGATAAAATTTAATCCGGAAGACAAAGAACAAATTGAAATTTTACTTGGTATTCATGCAACCAAAAAAGATGACTTACGCTGTGATACTATAGAAATTGTACCTCTTATATAATAACAAGGATCATAATGGCATTTTCATTTAAACACATTATATGCACTACCATATTGGCAGGTTCTATTGCACAATCAACGCATGGTTCATCATTGCTGCCACTTGTCGGCACTATGGCAGGCAATATATTAACCGTAATTGGTAGCTTAGCATTATGCACAGAAGGACACAAAACTACTATAAGCAAAGCAGGTCCGCCCTCTATGCAAAATATTTTTAATTTTCCCTGTAATACACCCCTCCTATTAGTTCCAGGCATAGTACTTAGTTTGGCAAGCCAGTTGCATATGCATAAAAAAGTAGAAGGTTTTGGAAACAAACTACGTGCTACAATAGCATCATTAGGCATTGCTGCAAGTGTTTCCATGGCGACAATAGGATTTCTTTTATTGCAAGTACATGCATCTCAAAATGATCAAAATTTTATTATGCAAGCAGCTGATGCTGTATGGTATCAAACACATCAACAAAATAATCCATTTACCCCAGATTTTCTTGATAAAATCAAATTAATAAGTCATAGTTGTGTTATAGTAAGTAGCTTACTGGCAAGCCTTGCATTGATAGTTGCTCCATAGAAATAATAGAACCTATTAATGAAAATAGGTTCTATTATCTTTTTTTAATGGTCATATCAGTGTTGTTTTTTTGGTTGAATTATCAATAAACTTTTGTTTTAATCGCGCAAAATAGCTATAATACTTGGCTGTTTCATGTACTAATGTTGTATATTCTGGTTTATTAAATAAATTCCAATTAGCTTGATTATCTGTTTTTTTTGCTTCTAATGCGGCTTTCATTATACAATAATGTGGCAATAATACTTTTGATCGCGGTACAAATATAGAAACAGTGCTCTTTTTATTATCTGTAGATAAATCTACCGTAACATAACGATAGTCATGATTTCTTGGCAATTTATATTTATGTGTTGTATCGAATGCTGGTAATTGCTTATGTGCTTTTATAGATTGTAAAACATACGATGTTTTTTTATTATTATCTTGTTGTTTATTCTGTAAAAGTAATACTGAATCACCAATCATTTTTGCCGTAAATTTTTTTATATTATAGGTAATAGGAACTTTCTTATAAGAACTACATAATATATCTGACATATATGCAGCGGTATACATATGTTTATTTCTTTTCAATGTCCAAGATAAAGAACCATCAAAAGTAAAATGTAATGATTCAAAATTTGATTTCATATCATTTTTCATACTCGAATTGTTTTCCATATTATGTACAGCAATTCGTTTTTTATGCGCCACAGCCAAAATTGGTTGAGTTGGGTGCCATGTCAAAAAAATAGGTTCGCCTATAAATCCTGGTCCTTTATAAGCAGTATATTCTTGGCCTAGTGCGTGTATATATAAATCTCCTTTCTTATTTATAGTTGCAGCAAAAGGTAATTGTGTATGGCAAGAAAATATTTTATTATTTAGTAAACTGTTATGATTTTGTCCATACCTTAAAAGATTATGCAAGCTTGTAGTTATTAAATTATTATATAAAGTTTTCAGCAGCGCGTATTTGCCTCTATTACCTATAGAAATATCAGATATAGGTAATCCAAATTCCCAAACATCTCCAAACGGGCTATTATTACCAGTAGCCAAATCAACATAATATATTTCAGTTGTTTTTGTAGATGAATTTTGGCATGCATACAAAAACAAATCGTTATATATATCAAAACAATCAATTTTATCTGGTACAGTAATTTGTTCTATACATACAGCGTCATTTGATAACCATTCATCAATAGTTTGGCGTGGATGAATCTGAGCAAAAATATGCCCTTGAATATCTTCAGGTAAATCATGAAATAAATTTTTTGAATAGTGTGCATCACATGCCAGCTGCATCCAATCATGCACAATAGGGGTTGGCTTCTGCTCTTGCTCCATGCTGTACATTAAACTACTATATAACGCACATAGCCCATACATACAAAAAACATACATGATAGCCTCTTACTACGATTTTCT
The DNA here is from genome assembly GCA_035940365.1 of Candidatus Babeliales bacterium. Taxonomy (GTDB): domain Bacteria; phylum Babelota; class Babeliae; order Babelales; family Vermiphilaceae; genus DASZEX01. The sequence goes on from DASZEX010000056.1 coordinate 44,748, forward strand.
GCATTACTATAAAAAAATCATATCTATTTTAATAGGTTACTCTATAAAGGTTATATCTTCATTACATTAGTTTAAATGCTTTTTCAAATCTATATGCCTTCTAAAAATCTTTCACCCAATGTACAAATAATTTTTCCTGCCAGCATTTCTATGGTATCAAAAAAGCTGTTATATATTCGTTTATATAATGGTTGTTTTATTATAGTATCTAATGGTTTAATAGTGTAGCCTACTTTTTCAGCTTCACGTGATGCACAATCAAAAACAGTTTGCACGATTTGATTTTCAAGCTCATCGGTAGCTGGCAATGTATCCTGTTGGCTCATAGTATCTAATGCAGGCGGCAAATCGCATTGCACACTAGTAGCAATATCATTTACATTTTTCTCATACTCGTATAATGCATCTTTCAATACACCATTATTGCCAGGAACAATAAAAGAAAGAAATCGAAGCCATCTAGAAATATTTGTTTTTTTATATCGTATACTACCAAAAGCGTTAATTTCTTTGCCATTTGAAAGTGGCCACCAGATATCTTTCATTAAATGTCCCTTAATTGTTTTTATATGGGTATGCTCTGTAGGAAATCCAGCATAATAAAGCGCTATTAACTGTTTTGGAATTTCACAAATATTTGTTTTATATCCACATAATTTATCTAATATTGAATGCTGAAAAACGTTCTCTTGATAAAAACTTTTCAATGGTTTTGTTGCCTTATTATCCCACCCAGGTATTGATGTACTATTATATAATAACATAGCAATACGTAATCCAACAGTATACGTATACTTATCAGGAGAGCTATCTAGAGAATTCTTTGACTTTGTCATTTGTATAGTTGCTTCTTTGGGTAAAATTTGTGAAGGTTCTTGTTTTTTTAGTATATCTCTTATTTTTGGTGGGAAGGCAGAAGATGCAACACATATGTGACTTCCTAGCATTGAACTACTAGACCAAACGTTTTGAATAGGAGATGTTTTAGCAGGTTGCTTTCCCCATATTTCTCCGCCGTGTAAAAAAAGTTTCAAGGTTGGTATTTCATCATAGCTCCATGGCATATCTGGCGCCAAAAACTTTCGTGCAATACTAATACCAGTATCTTCTAATATAAAAGATTTATTTTCGTCATCATATTTTACTACACAAGGATCTTTGGTATAATCATAATTCGGATCTGTTTTCATTGATCTTCTAGCAAACTCAATTTTACACATTTCCCCTCTTGCATTGTAAATATATACTCTATCAACTAAATGCATAACACCAACTTTTTTATCAGATGATACACAAATAGTATTGGTACCCTGATCTATAAAAATGCCTATTGGTTTGGATGAAATGAGCGTAATACTATCCCAATATTCCTGGCCCCATCGATATTCAATAGGTTTATTGTTTGTTATATCTTCTGGAGATCTTTCTATTCTTTCAAAAAACGTACTGGGGGTAAATTTGTAATGCCGTAAAAAATAAGGAAAGTCTTTTTCTGATCGTGGATCATTATTTTCAACTATCACACTAAAGGTATTTCCCCCAAGACCCAGCAACAAAGAATTAATCGTTAAATTTTCAGCTTCATCTGATTGATATTGCAAAGTATTGGTAAGGCATTTTGTAATTCTATGTATGTATTGATTTCGATTATCATGTATGTATTTAGAAAATGCTTTATTCGTTAATAATAATGCATGAACATCTTTTATATCTAAAGTATTACATAGAGAGGTAGCATTTGAATCTTCTGCTTGCCAATTTGCAAAAAAATGTATTGGGCCTTTGCTTTGGGGCACTAATTCACCACCATACAAAGAGAAAGAATATACAATCAAAAACAGTATATAGGTATTGCGCATAAATTTGCTATATGTTTAAAAATTTAGATTTTGTACAATGTAGACAACATATATATTATAAAGTTTTTTGCACTTTATACATATACCTATAAAAAATTAATTCATTAGTTGTTTTGATAAACAAAGCATAGTTTTTTGGCAAATCAAATATGTATTGGCATAAAAAAGTATTTGGATCTACTTTCTGTTATCTGCTAACCAAACCTTTTTCAAATGCCTTCTTTTTTGCTTCAGCAAACATAACTGCTTCCAGCAGACATTCAGAACGTTTTGCTATGCAGCTATCTTGTTCTTCAAGCTCAAACATATGAAGATTATTGCGACTAACATCACGTTTAATAGTAGTAAAAACTTCATCGTTGAGTAACGTATGTGTTAAATCTAAAAAATAACCGTATCGATGTATAAGCGTCCAATACAAATCATCAAGATCATTTAAATCATCCAAGATATTATTTTCTATCAGCATTGCGCATTGATTTGCTATAGTTTTTGTTAATTCCCATGTTTCTTCTTGATCTTCTGGCGACCATATAAGTTTATTTAAATGTATCTCCAAAAATGTCATTAACGTAAAACGCAACCGTGCTATATTCATTTCTTCTTGTGTTACTGCTGCCAGGTGTTCTGCCAAACCTTCAATAAACGCAGCCGGTTCAGTCCGTAATTGGGTATAATTGGCGCTTAATGTATTAAAAAGCAAATTAGCATTAATAGCCTTGAGCCGGTCAAGCATATCATAATGATGTAAGGTTTGATGTTGAAAATAATTTTGATATTTATGCGCAGTAAAATGGCGCGGTAATATATCACAAAACTGTTTTAATATAGTATTAAATGATTCAGAATCAATATAATGCGTGTCCTTTGCAATATTAATAAATAATTTTAATACACCACGAAGATACAGCTTTGGTTCTTCTACCATATCGGCACATTTAACCAAATCAATAATAAGCGATTGATCAAATGGATATATGTCACGTCTATATGCAACATCTTTACATTGTGCCAATCCAGATAATAATTCTGCATGTAAAGCAGATGTGTATAGGAACATTCCTATCACAAATAGAGAGAGTTGTTTCATATTATATTCCTTTGTGATAAGGTTAGAATATAGTAATAAAAATAGACTATCATGAAAAATAAAATCTGCTCAATATTTGGCAGTTGTATAAAGGATCAGTATGCCTCTATACGCATATGTTGCCCTCACTCGTGATGGTAAAAAAGTTAAAGGGGTAATTGATGCGCTATCCCAACTTGCTGCACGTCAACAATTGAATACGCAAGAATTATTCCCTATTTCTATTATGCCTGCACAAGAAGAATTACGCTACAGTTTTATACGCCGTTTGTTTATGCGTAACGTCAGTTTGAAAGAAAAAATTCTATTTAGCAAACAATTGGCAATCCTTTTACGTTCCGGCGTACCCTTACTCCAGGCAATTGAGCTTTTGGTTGATCAATTTACCGGAAGGCTACACTCCATTTTAATTACTATTCGAGATGAACTGAAAGAAGGCACCTCATTTGCCAATGCACTACAAAAATATCCAAAAGTATTTGATACTATCTATGTTCAGTTGGTCCGCGCGGGTGAGGCTAGTGGCAATTTAGAAAAAATTTTAGAGCGATTAACCGAATTTTTGGAACGCAGAGCTACTATTACCAAAAAAATACGTGGTGCCATGCAAATGCCATTAATTCAATTAGTTATAGCTGCTATTGTGGTAATAGGACTTATGACCTTTATTGTACCAAAAATTGCCAAACAATTTGTGGCCCGCGGCAAAGAACTTCCCGGTACTACCAAATTACTTATTAGTATTTCTAATCTCTTTATTAATCATTATTTATTGTTAATTGCCTTGCTGATTGCACTTATAGCAAGCTACAAATATTGGAAGTCTACTGCCAGTGGTAGACTTATGCTTGATAAAATTAAACTGCGTATTCCAGTGGTAAAATATTTAACCAAAACAAACGCGGTGATTCAATTTAGTTATACGCTTGGTATGTTACTTGAAGGTGGTGTCAACTTGGCTGAAGCGCTTGATATTGTAGTCAAGACTATTGATAATAAAATTTTGACTAAAACATTAAATGAAGCACGGGAAAATATAGTAAAACAGGGAAAAATTGCACAATACCTTAAACAAACGGGCATGTTTCCTCCTATTGCTATTTATTTAATTCAAACAGGTGAGCAAAGTGGGCAACTTGATACTATGCTATTAACAGTAGCTCGCAATTATGAATCAGATGCCATGGAATTAACAGATCGCTTGACAGGTTTGCTCAACCCCCTCATGCTGATTATGATGGGGCTTATTGTAGGATTTATTGTGCTTTCACTTGCACCAATTTTAGTAGCTTCATAAATGAAAGGATTATATGACTGCATTGCATCGTTCACGGGCAGGATTTACCATGATCGAACTTTTGGTCGCTATTGCTATACTTGCAATACTTGCGGCCGTTGTTGGTCCTTTAGTGCTTAATCAAATAGATAAAGCTCGAGTTACTGGCACACGAAGCAACCTCAAAAGTGTAAAATCTGCTATTGATATGTATAAAATAGATGTTGGTAAATATCCTACTAAACTGCGAGACCTAGTAGAAAAACCACGTGAAGAATCTGTTGCAAAAAAATGGCAAAAAAGTGGGTATATAGAAGGTGGTGAAGTGCCAAAAGATTCATGGGGCGAAGAGTTTCAATATAAAGTAACACCTGGCGGCAAAAATTCATATGAATTATATTCGTATGGTCCAAAGGGTCCTGGAGCACCAACTGATGAATGGCTCAGTGTTTGGGATACCAAATAAGAACCAGTTCGGTTTTACTTTTATTGAATTACTTGTTGTGCTATTGATAATGGGCATCATCGGATCTCTGGTGATGCCTAACTTAACGCAGCGCACACCACGTTATGAGCGTGAACAATTTATTGCTAGCTTGAATGCACTTATGCAAACAGCAGTTAGTCAAACCATAATAACACATGTACTCCATCAAATTCATTTTGATCTAAAATCTCATGTTATTTCTATACGCAAACATACTGGCACATATGATAAAAAAGGCGATCCAGAATGCAAACCAGTTATAAGTGGTTTTGGTTTATTTACTTTATCTATTCCTGAACAGATTACTTTCAAACAATTTTTTATTGAAGGAATTAATGAACTGGCAGAACGGACAAAAAATGTACAAGAATTATGGTTTTATATAGTACCAGAAGGCCTTGCTCAGCAAGTTACTATTAATATATTTGATACACAAGATACTGTTGATGATAAACCGCGCCATATAGGTTTAGTACTTAATCCATTTTTAGTACAATTTAAGGTATATGATGCATTTGCAAAACCGTAGTGGCTTTACATTAATTGAAACATTACTGGCACTTGCTCTTATTGGACTAATAATAGCGCCAATGATGCTCCAGCAAGGAACTGTGCTTGATTCAGTATATCGTATATCCAGACGTCTAGAATATACTTACGCAGCACAACAGTTTTGGTATGAAGCACATGCGCAAATGAATCTGCATGCTACTAATTTTTCATTGGAGAAAAAGTTAGATGACGGCACTATACTTACTTTCAGCCGAGGTCCCTTGGATAGTAAATCACCACTGGCAAAACAAAAATATATATTGCAGGAACGCGTTACTATCGCATGGAAAGAATTTGATCAACCAAGGCGGGACCAACTAGTAACCTATGTACATATAATACCAGAGGAAAAACCAGCATGAACAAATCTGGATTTACCTTATTGGAACTTATTATATCACTTGCTATTGCTGCTATTTTGAGTGTTAGTCTTACCTATTTTTTATCACAAGCCAATAATTATAAAACAGCGGTTGATAATCGGGCAAGTATATATACACGTGCTGCGGTTGTATTGCATCAGCTAGAGAAAGATATTTCAGGTGCCCATATACCTATTGAAAATATCATAGCAAAACAACAAGAATCTGATGCCAAACAACAGAAACAAGCCAAAGCCAATCAATCTAATCAACCATCGGGTGAAGCAAAATCAGAAGCATCTGCATCTGCAAAAGAAAAAGAAATAAAACCAATTGCGCATGTATTTTTTGTAGATCAAAAAGATAAACAACTCAATATACTAACCTGTATAACTAATAATCCACTCAAGGTGTATTGGAGTAGTACCATAGGTGCACCAAAACCATCTATTGCACGTATAGTATATCGGCTGAAACCTGATCCGGAACATCCTAATTCCTTTATTTTATTTCGCCAAGAAGGCACCGAATTAGATTTTACTGTATATGATCAAAAAGCTAATGCGCCAATCCGATCATATGAAATTATTAATGGTATACAGTCATGCTCAATTAAACTTATTGTAGTAGAACAGGAAAACAACCAAGAAGAAACAAAAGGTACTGCACAAGATAAGGGGAAGGAAGCGGCGCCAAAATCTCCAATACCAGAAATAAAAGAATACCATATTTGGGATTGGCCAACAGATGAAAAAACAAAAAAAGAAGGTGAAAAGCAACCTTCTACTGCATTGCCAACACTGATATTATTTACAATAAGTTTATGGGATACCAGTTATGAACATAGTACTGAATTTAAATGCACTATTCCTATTTTTGGTACTGCCATAGAATCTTCTGAAAAAACAAAACAAGAAGAGAATAAAGAATCAGAAAATCAACAGGCTGGACAATCAAAAGCCGGTAATGTTCCTGCAATACCGCCAGCTCCGACAACACTGACACCCGCAACACCCATTATTAGATCATCAAGAGATACCGGAAAACAAGCAACACCTTTATTTTCCTTTGGACTAAAACCTTCAACCAAAACATAAAACTATGATACACAATAAAAACCAGTCCGGATTTATTTTAGTTATGACATTATTGATGATTAGCTTAGGCATGTTAATTACCAGCAGCTTGTTTGATCGTGGTAGCAGTTATACACCTTTTGCTCATGCAGTTATAGATCGGCAAAAAGCTATATTTTTAGCATATAGCGGTTTGGCACTAACAGAAAGTCAATTACTGCATCCTGCGCAAACTGAAAAAGAAAAGCAAGAAGCTACCACTGAATCAAAAACTGCTCCCAAACCACCAACTGATCAAGAAGATATGCAACAATTACTCACTACACTACTTCCTGTACTGAATAAATGGCAAACATTTATTTTCACTGATGAACGTGATGGCATTGATGGTACACTTAAAATATGTATTATGTCAGAAGATGGAAAATTAAATATCAATAAACTATATGATTTCAAAACAAAAAAATTTAAAGATGAAACAGCCCAAGGCGGTGGATTTAAAACGATCATTGCAGGTATTTTGGGTGATATAGAAAAAACAATGCAAACCAAAGAGTTATTTGCATCGCTGCAACGTTATTTAGAAAAGCGGGATTATCCACTGAATGATGTTACTGAATTACTTACTATCAAAGCATTTGATGTATTTAGAAATGCTATTTATTATCAACCATCAGAATCTCAAAAAGAACAAAAAGGGAAAGAGCGTTCACGTACGTATGCTTTAACTGATTTATTTACCACTATTTCTGATGATGCAGGAGTTAATCCTTGGGTACTTTCTGAGTCAATGCGTGCAGCATTGCAAATACCTCCATCTACTGCTACTATAGATTCCAAGCAAACAGAACAGTTTGCGCAGGTAATAAAACAATTTAAAATGCAAAATCAGTGGCCACAGGAGTGGGATACATCATTAAAAAATATCTACGGTATTGAATATAGTCGATTACCCAAATATACTAACATAGCAGTACGTGCATCTGGTTTGGTACGCTATTTTTCTGTATTAATACATAGTACAGTAGGTGATGCTACACAACAACTTTATGTAATACTTGAACGAATCAAAAAATCTCAGGATAATAAAACAGTATATCAGATTGTTATTCGGTCTTATTATTGGCTGTGAGCAAGAAGGGGTAGTCCGTTGCACACGAGAACAGAAACACGCGTTGGTATCTTTGTGCTTGGGGCACTCACCATCTTTGTGTTTATGGGTTTTAAAATTGGTGTATTTAGATTTGATCGTCGTCAATATCTAGAATATACCTTATCATTTACTGATATTTCTGGTTTGTCGCGCAAGTCTGATGTAAAAATTGCTGGCGTCAAAGTAGGATGGGTTGAATCAGTTGAATTATTACCACATGGCTCGTTGCGTGCACAAGCTATAGTCAAGGTACACAAAAAATATCGGTTATATGAAAATGCATATGGCACCGTGCGGCAGGATGGATTATTGGGCCCAAAATATGTTGAACTTATACCGGGAGATCCAAGTCTGAAGCAATTGGCCGGTGGAGCTATTCTACAAGAACCAAGTTTGGAACCAATATCAGTTGATGAGTTAATGCGTGAATTTAAAGGTATTGCAACTAACATAAAATCAGTAACTGATTCATTCAAAGATGCCATAGGTGGCCAAGAAGGCACTGAGCAAATAAAAACATTTGTGAACAATCTCAGTAATGCTGCAGAACACATTTCATCATTTGCAACACGGCTTGAATATACCGTAAGTAATAATGAAAGTAATATTGATAGTCTATTGCAGCTTGGTTCTACTATTAATAGGCTCGTGCATGTATTTGAGTCAGATATATTACCTAATTTTAATAAAAATATAGAACGCATATCTGAAGTATTTGATCGCGATTTTGGTCGAATAGCCAACAACATAGATGTAGTTGCACAATCTATTGATGAAGCTGCCATAGAAGCGCGCAATAGTCTGCATAGTGTAAGTTCTATTGCAACCAAAATAGATGAAGGCACTGGCCTTGTAGGCAAATTAATTAATGAAGATGAAACATACAGAGATTTCAAAGTTGCTATTGAAGGTATTCGTAATTATGTAAGCAGAATTGACCGCATGCAAATAGTGATTGATGCACATTCTGAACGTATGATGTGGCCTGCAGAACATTATTATCATGAAGATAACAAAGGATATATCGAAGCACGCATTTATCCGCGGGAAGATTACTTCTTTTTGATTCAATACATGCAAAGTGAAAAAGGTAACTTGCAATATATTGATAAACAAAAAAATTATACCTATCGCGATAACCAAAAAGAATGCTTTGATGTATTTGACAAAATATATCCTGATTCGCTTGATCTGACCGATTGGCAAAAGTTATGGCTCAAAGCCGGTATACGGGAAGAAAAAGTTAAATTTTTGCGAGATGCAGGCCGCTTGGGTGTGCAAGTCGGTAAAATATTTGGTGATGTAGCATTACGTGCTGGTCTTATTGATGGCTATGCGGGAGTGGGTGTTGATGTTGATATTCCATTCAGAACTGAATGGTTCCGCTGGATTACTACATTTGAAATGTATGACTTCAATGGTCGCGAACGCATTGCAGATCGCCGACCACATTTAAAATGGCTCAATAAAATGTATGTGATGCGTCACATATACGTAACCTTTGGTGCAGATGACTTTATTAGTAAACATAATGCTAATGCATTCTATGGTGTAGGCTTGCGCTTTGGCGATGATGATCTGAAATATCTGATGGGAAGTTTCTCTGGCATGTTTGCTGGTTTGGGTAAATAAAAATTTGCATCCACTGATCTTTTTTGTTATTTACCAAACGTATATTTTTTGATAAAATTCAGCTACATATATAAATATTTAAAAAGACTATACATACAAAGTCTATACACAATTGAGAGGATACAATGGATTGCTGTAGACAAATACAAATGTTGTTTCTTTTATCTGCCGTTGTAGTATCTTGTGCTATTGCAATGGATAGTACTACTACAAGAAAATTACATGCGACAGAAATGAGAATCAGGAACACAAAAGAAGATATGATTCAGACTATGATTGCAAACTCATACTTAAGCAATGGTGCAGAAATTGATTTTGTATCACTAGATCGACCATCAATTCTTATGCAATTGCAAAAAAGGATAGACACTATTCCCGATGACAATGCTAATCCAGCTGCTTTTGATAATCACATTGCTCTTTTTAATACAATTTCTTTCTATGATAAAAAAATAAAACGTGATATAGAGACAAAAAATAAGCGTTTTTCCTTCAGTTCAATGTGGTATTCTTTGCCTTTTGTAACTAAACCGCAGCCTTTGAATGCATCTACTAAATTACCTTTGAATGCATCTACTAAATTACCAATCGAACAACAAAGAATTTTATTTGAGGTATTAAAAAAAGATGATATTATTAAAATTCCATCAGCAGAAAAAATAAAAACATTTTTTGAATCTCATGTAAATGATAATAATGTTGCAGATGTAACTAGTTACAAATGGCATAAAAGCTTAGCGTTAAAATTACCAACAACATTTTGTAATGGATTGGTAAAAGCTACTTCTACAGAAGAAAAAAAGCCTCTTGATATGTCACCCAAGCCCAATGAAATTATCATTCCGGCTACTCAGTACTGGCAACATGAAAACAATATTCGCATGTCCGATGATACTACGCATACAGATGTTACTATACCCGGAAATTATTCTCTATTTGATGCATCACAATCACATTTTGTTGGTTTAAATACAAAAGAGAATACGTTAAATGAAAAAGGAGATACTATTCAGTTATTCCAGTTGCCCCGTAGAGTAAGAAAATATGAAATATGTACTTCAAAAGAAAATGACGTTGTTGAAGTACAAAATATTGCTGATAAGGCATACGTTGAACATACCATTGAAAAACCTCTTTGTACAAAAAAAGAAGAATGCAATATATCAGCTCTTATTGCCTGCCAACAAACCCAAGAAATCGTGTATGCTGTACCTCATGATAAAAATAGTCAACTATATATACAAAAAATAAAAGGTTCTGCTAATCTTTCACCACTTTCTGCTGTTATTGACGGCGTCATTAAACATATTGTTCAATTAGATTGTTTTAACTTTATATGTCTTACTCTGGATGGATCGTTGCATAGGGTAACTAAAAAGTGGGATAACAAGGACCAGAAAATTATTTTAGAAGTGAAAACATTAAAGAGCAATGCACAATTTTCTCATATAGCGATCGATCGCAAAACAGATCTATGTGCTGTGGTGCAACCTGGGATTGATCATAAAGATTCTATATATGTCATCGACAAAAATATACTTAAACAATCTGATAGGTTCTGTTGAGTTTTGATTATAATTATATCGCATTTCGTTGATCAGGACGTTGTTTTTATGAATATATATTCTTTGTAAAATTTAACCGTTGCCGCCATGCCAATTACATCGACTAGATCACGTTATGAAGAAAGTG
>DASZEX010000057.1:0-5884 GCA_035940365.1 Candidatus Babeliales bacterium
TTTAATTTAGAAAGAAAACATTTTGATTTGAATGGTAACCCAATGTATACTGAAAGGGAATTGAAATATCTCTCAACTTGGTAGTTGTTTTTATGTCTATAAACTACCCCTAAAACTGTCTACCGTTTTGGGTCCACCTCAGTGTAATCATGTAATGCTCTCCTTTTTTTGGTTTGCGGACAATACTAATATGCTAATGCGGTAATCTTAGCTAATTTCTTTGTGGAGGTAAAGCAGAATGATCCCTCAAAAATAGTATTCATATCCAAGTTAAGCAAGTCCTATACCTTTCCGATTTTCTTATAATAAAAAACAAAAACCGGAACTTTTCATTTTGCTCTACAAGAGGAACTTATCACTTTGCTGCAACAGAGTGCTTAAAGTATAATTTTGTCTAACGCTACTTTTGTGATACACTCTATTACCATAATGATACTCCAGTTTTTTGATTTGATAGATCAGCTGGATGCCATTATACACCATCATCACATTTTACAAAACTCAAACAGAACCTAGTGCTATTATCAAATAATTAAGGTAGGTAAAACATGTCTATGATTTTCATGTATGATCCATGTCCATGTAATAGTGGTAAAAAATTTAAATTCTGCTGTAATGCTACACATAAATGTGGTTTGTGTGGAAAAAAACAAAATATCACCTTAACAGAATGCTGCAATAACCTTATTTGCGATGATGAACATACGTATATACTGTTTTCATACGCAAACAATAGCTGCAGCCACAATCATCGCACAGGAACACTCTGCGCATATCATTATCAAGAAGGACATGTGGGTAAATGGCAACAGTGTGATACATGTAAATCAGATTTCAGTCCAGAGATGTACTACTATTATGCGATGAGCGATTACAATTTTGAAAAACCGCAAACCCCACTTACCTACGTCCCCGTACAATGCCATAAATGTCACAAAAATATACAGATTGGTTTTGAAGATTGCGTGCTGACAAATAACGGTCATGGGTGTGAACGCTGTTATCCCGATTCACTAAAATTTTAATTGAGGAAAAGTTCTAAGATAATAAGATAAAGCGCAATACTCAATTTTTTTGTCACGAGGTACAAACATCGCATGATGACCCATGCTCATGGCTACTGAAGTACCAGAAGTTTATCGATTATTGGTTTATCCGCATCAGGTGTAGTAGCTCAGATTAAATCTGACAGAGCGCCGATTTTGAAGAAGTACTGTCAGTTTAGATTTAACTTATATATTGTTCCTTCCAAATATTTTTCCCATCAAGCAATGTATAAAAAATCAAGGTACACCTGCCTCCATGAAACTCTTGGCTGATCTTATTGCCAGAAATCAAGTATTATAAATAATAGTAGCATAGTTATCAAAATGAAAAATGGGTGTTTTATGTACTTTTATAGGGTTAGATTGTTATTTCTTTCATTGGTATTTATTTTGCCTGGGTGTTGTCAGAGACGAATCAAGATTACACGTTCTGCATTTGCGAATACCGAGCGTATTACTGACGGTTTTCCAGAACATAGTTCTTTTGTAATACTACCTGCATCTAAAGAACAAAAAAACAAACTTTTAGAAAAAGAAATAGGCAAGAAAATATCAATTGTATTACAAGATAATGGTTATTCAACGGTTAAACAAAAAAAAGATGCCGATTACTGCTTGTTTTACACATATGGTATGAAATCAGAAACGCGCACTATCAATGAATTGAAATATGTTCCCGGCCAAACTATAACAACTACCGGTAGTGCAAGCGGGACTTATGGTCGTTATGGCAATTGCGGGTATTATGGAGAACATCAACAACAAACACAATCTTCTGGAACCTTTGTATATATACCAGAGCAATATACTTTTTATGAAAAATTTCTCACTTGTCATGTTTGTAACAAAACAAAAAGTACTAAAATACCTCTTAATAAAGAATCAAGAGATACAGAGGTATGGTATGGAGTTGCAGTTAATAATGATTTAAGCGGGGATTTGAGGGGAAATTTAGATTTCCTGATTATATCCTTATTAGATTTATTGGGAAGCAATACGCAAGAAATCAACTCAATAACCATGTATGAGAAAGATGAAAGAGTTGCCTCCTTACGCTCTATATATTTAAATTCAGATCAAGAAAACATGAAGGATTAAAAATGTCTAAAATAAATTTCGCCCGGACTTTAGTCCGGAGTTTTTTAAAGGAATTTAATTTTATTGATTGATTTTTAATGTAATTGCGAATCGTTATTTTTCTCGCTTCGCAAATCGTCCGCAGATTCCCATCTGTTCCCCGATTTGCTTTGCTCAATCAATGGATGACCGTTCATCCCCGCCTTAAAAGGCCGACTTATTCAAAGAATAAGTCTGGGATCTTCTGGTCATACAAATAAAAAAAGCCATTATATCTCTTTCATACTATTCAGAAGGACCTTGATCTTTATTTGAGTGTTCCTGTTGTACTGGAAAATAATGGCATTATTTCCTTTCCTCCATTATCTTTAGATAGTAAAGGAAAAGATGGTTATGCATGTTTTAATTATGTTCAAAAGTCAATAACTATGAAGAGCTACATACAATATATCCTTTTTATTACTTGTTTATATATATTTAATCAATCTTATAGTGGCTTTTTTGATAGATTATTTCGACACAACCCCTATACTAATATTGCTGCATCTATTACTGCATCGGCACGAAAGAATATGCAACCAGATTTACAAGCGTGCAAAAGCCTTGAAGATATCGAAAATTTGTTACGCAAAGAAGAAAATAAATGCCTCAATGATATAAAAGAAAAACTTGATGTACCAGATCTTTTATGGGATGAATGTTTAGCACAAATTCAAAAATATAAAGAATATTGTCTCAATACATATTTTAAACAACCCAATCCAAATAAAGATCATAGTCTTGCTAATGTTGATCCTGAATTATATAAAAAAGTGGTGCATGATGCAAAAATGTATGGCATCAATCCAGATTCAATTAATATAGTATATGATAAAAAAAGACAAGATGAAAATCCATCATGTATAGCATTCTCTACTGGTCCTAACTTCTATGAAGATACATTTATTGCATATAGACCGGCACAAATATCTTTTATACCCCTAAACCTTTGTGCTTCAAAAGAAGATCAATATGAACATACCCCCTTACATGAAATTACCCATCAAATTGAATTGCATAGTATACAAGTCAACTTAATATGTCGAACTTTAAATAAAATTTTACTGAGTATTGATTTTAATGAAAAAGGAAAATTAATAAAAGCTTTAGATAGAAACCATGAAAAGTATGCCGATCTTGGGCCTATAATAAAATTTAAGAATTCAAAACAAGTACGGGTCTTGCGTAAAATATATATAGATAACTGTATAAGTAAAATACAGAATGGTGAAAAATTTACATGGAATCAATCACCTGAAGATGCTACTCGCCCTGATGCATGCGCAGAAATGCTTCCTTGGATATTAAAAATAGAAGATATTATGGCTCAAGAAGCTAAACAATCACCAAACAAAACTATCAAGTCATAAATAAAGCTGGCATTAAAGCCAGCCTGCCATTTAAAAATAAATCTGCATGTATTACGCACATTAACTCTCACGTATATAAAAAGCAAAGATTTTGTTAATAGCGAATATCATGAAAATTACCAATCTTATCTGCCACTATGATACATGCATATAATAAAAGCGAGCGCGCACAAAATGCCAGCAAAAATGAGTTAAATAGTATCCTGCACTAAATAAATTAATACTTTATATTATGAAACAGCGTTTGTTTTAGTGTGAAATCAAACTATTAATCATATGAACAAAAAGAAAGATTTAGTTCTACAAAAAATGTTTTTCATTTCTCTTGCTTGATATTTTTTTAAAATCTTTATCTTTTTAAAGTGTGCAAAGTTTTTAACTTTTATAAACTAAAATAACCAAAAGGATGTCTTATGATATCTCGCTATTTGTCATTATGCTTGTTGTTGTCCATTGCATATATATATACAATGGATAGTAATAAAAACCAAGTCTTAAAAAAACCTTCAAAAAGTTATATGGAAACGGTGCTATTTTTGCCAAAATGGCAAAAAGAAAAAGGTTTATCACATGACGAATTAAAAAAAGTATTTGAAGAAAATGAGAGAAATTTTCATGAAGACTACTTAAAAACAAAGAATGATTATGAGCAATATGGCTCGACTTATAAAGGTCGTCATGTAGGTAAAGAAGCGGAGTATGATATAAAGCTTACTAGAAAGCTTGCGGAAGCTGCCACGTATGTAAAAGAAGAATTTCTTACACAAGAACGGCAACCAACCAGAAAAGTAAACAAAATACCGAGATCTTTCCTGGATGTGCAAAGTCCTTTTGGATTTAAAAAGGAAGACCGTGAATTAGTTGCAAAGGGACAATTGTTAACTAGTATTGAAGATTATACAGACCATTCTAAATATACCGAAACAAAAAATACAGTGCTGCAAAAAAAACTTTTTTTATTGTTTCCTGGTGATCTTTTACAATCATATTTATCAGGTAGGTCGACAACCTTAATACCTCAATCATTATATGGCTTAGATGGTGATGAGATATTACCAAGTACATCGTTAAGTTCTGGTTATGGATCGAGTTATGAATCATCTAGTCATAATTCACATACATCAAGTCCAAGTTCATATGGATCTATGTCTATATCACCAAGCCCTATTGAATCTATAGAAACTATTCGGAGTGAATATCTACAAAAACGCAAAAGACTACTGGATAAATATGCGGAAAAACAAAGAAAAATAGGATTAGAACAAGATAATTATATGCAAAAAGATCTTAATGAAGCAAATACTATAAAAATGAATAAAGGGCTACAGGAAATCGATGATTTATTTGCACGCAAAATGTTAAAGTTCAAAGGTATTAAAACTACTGATATGCTAGGAGCAGAAGTAAGATTGTCCGACTCTGACGATGATAATAATTTTAATGTTATACCTTCTGATGAAAAATCTATTATTCTTAAACATATTGAAGCAGAGAAGCAAGATCTTGTTAATTATTATGATCAGAATATTCTTCCTCCATGTATACCATTTGTAGATATTCCTGAGTATACAGTATCACCTGCAGAAAGGCCTTATGCAGATTCATATGAAGAACCAAAAGAAGAAATAATATTAACTCAGGAAGAAAAAATAAATAATATTCTTGAAGAATATAAACGAACACGTGAAGCAGCTATTAATGATTATGTAGAAGCATGGCAAAAAGTAGAATCGCAGAATAATGTATTTACCATAAGAGATAAAGAAAGGACAGATAGAACTAATTTTAATGTAAAGATATCTGATCTTGAAGAAACATATGCACGTAAATTATTAAATGCTAATGGATTTTCAACAACTGATACGCATGGCAATGAAATAACAGTCGGTGATTCTATTGCATTTGGTTTAGTAACACCAGAAGAAGAAGCAAAAATTGTTGCAACAGTACGAGAGCAAAAGCATCATCTTCAGTTCTATTTTGAACAAGAATGCCCATCAGTTCTAAAACATTTAAAAACTCGCTTATAAATAATGCTTTATTTTTAACAATTTTTATGTATTCTTTTAAATAATACAAAATCCTCTGCATTGCAGGGGATTTTTTCTACAAAAGGACTTTATGAATAGATACTTAATTGTTTCAATAAGTTTATATATATCTCAAACAGTAGGGATGGAAAATAATAACCAGTATAAAAAAAGCAATGCTATAGGTTCTGTTGAGTTTTGATTATAATTATATCGCATTTCGTTGATCAGGACGTTGTTTTTATGAATATATATTCTTTGTAAAATTTAACCGTTGCCGCCATGCCAATTACATCGACTAGATCACGTTATGAAGAAAGTG
>DASZEX010000058.1:0-11757 GCA_035940365.1 Candidatus Babeliales bacterium
GAAAAATGATAAATGAAAAATCAGTTATTGTGGTGGTTACTTCTAGTTTTTATCGCTGCACTCCATTGGAAGTATTGCGCGCATTCTTGAATGTTGCCATGAAGATGGTATAGCGGCTAAGAAATAAATTGCTATAATAAACCAAAGACAATTATGATACAGTTCCATGTACGTACAAGATCTAGATAGTGGAAGTATATGAGTTCGATACGCATAAAAACAAAGTTTAATATTATTCTTGTGCTCAGTATCATCATTGTCCAGTTATGCGCCGCTTTTGAACCTATTATAGTATATGCCGATCTTCCACATAATAATGCAACCAAACAACCACAGAATTATGCCTGTTCTACACACAATAATCAAGTACTGCAAACATCATATACTACTGAGTCATATTTACATACTTATTCTGCTTGTGAGTTAGCACACTATTTTGCACAGCATGGTTATTCAGCAGAACAAGTTTTGCGACATCATGAACTATATACAAATCCAGAGTTCATCACATTAATAAAATCGTATCCAGAATACAAGGAATACATTACATATCTCAACAGAAAATTGCAGAAAAAAAGTGGCTTTGCAAAATGGCTAGGTACATGGACTGATACGCACAGAAAAGGATTTACCAAATGTGTGCAGCAGTTATATCATGAATTGGAACAAACAAAAAGGTCAAAAGAATCGGTCAATCAAATACGAAATAATCTACAACACGCATGGGATCAGCAGCAAAAACTTTTGCAGGGTGAAGTTTCTGATTGGTATGACCTATCTTCTATATATCAAACATATAATTGTGGTGATAGTGCACACATACAAAGACGGTGCGATGCACTGGAAGATACAGTTACACATGGTGTTTACTATGTGCAGCAAACGTATACACTAAACAGCAATGTACAAAATATGCTTTGCTCATCGAGCTATGATCCAAGTTCATACACAAGTTGCTATGGCAATCAACTGCAACAGGCTATTCATCAAGAATGCATAACACTTCTTGCCCGCACGACTACTCTTCCAAAAACTTCTGCTGCATATGTCCAAAAAGAAGTACTTGTTGATTGCATCGATGCTGCACGTGAATATAACCAAGCAGGGCTTGTGCACAAAGCATCTATAGTTACTGATTTTTGTTGGGCATTATTGGATTATAGTTCGGCAATTGTTGAGGGTGCTGCACATGGTATTGTTGGTGCAGTATACGATATGATTGAACACCCGATACAAACGGCAGCATGCGTTATTGCAGGAGAATATGTACTTGCATATCAGCTATGCAAAGTTCTGTGCAACGTAACTGATATCGGCATCACCGCATTAGTCAATACATCGCGAGCAAAAGAAAAATGGGACGCGTACATCGAGCCTATCAATAACATAATCAAAAAAATCAAAAACAAAGAAGTCACTTGCCGTGATGTAATCAAAGCAGGAACTTCAGTTACTGTTGGCTTGGTTGCACAGCACAAACTCCTTGGTGGTCTGAATAAGTTTTATAGTGGCATCAGAGCAAAGGCAATGGCATTTACTCACAATAATCCATCATTAACTCCGCAGCAGTACTTGCAAACTGCGGAAGGGATATTACTTAAATCGAGCATAGAGACTGCGGCTAACTTTGTTGAAGCGCATGGAAATTCTGGGTGTCCTGCTTCTTGTACACAGATGTACGAAAAACTAAAGTTGGCGCTTAAGATAGAAGAGTTTACCAGTATTATCAAAGTCACTAAACATGGTGTACAGCGATTAATCGAAAGAGGGTTTACGCCAGAAGAAATAAAAATTTTGTATCATACACCAGACATAGTTAGAACACAAAACGATGGTGCCCAAACCTTTATAAAAATCATAGAAAAAAATAGATATAATATTATGATATATAATCAAGTAGAAAAGGGAGTAATTACCGCTCTTAAAAGTATTAGTGAACGAGACTTAATTAACCTGGGTAAAAAATATGGATGGACCTTGTGATAATAAATCGGGTGTGCTGTGTTGTTTTTGTAATCAAAATATTGCAATAACCAATGTGGATCCATGCGATATAAATATTTTGACTAATTGGGATAAATCAAAAACAAAACAAAATAATCAAACATTTTGGTGTCACTTAGAATGTTTTCGGAACAAAATGCATGAAAATATGAAAATACACCTGGTAGTTGATATATTGTCCTGCGATGACGAGGATAATGCATAATTATTGGTTTTTTTGATCTATCCACACATTTCCGATTTTCTTATCCCCTACAAAAACAAGAAATCGGAAATCCGGTTCGGCCGGAGGTAAAAAAATAGATATCGATCTAAACAGCAGATTGTGATATTAATGTCAGTTGCTGCTTGAGATTACTCCATCTGAAAGTTCGAGTGTGCCCAATGAGTGCCGACATCGTTGCTCATCATCCATTTTCATGAGTAAATTAAATGTTTTTATGACGTGACATATTGCTGAGTATCATAATCAGTGGACCCATTCTTTGCCAAGGCTCCGGAGGACGAGAGGACTGCACATGATGGACTTTGGTAGGTATAAAAAATTGTATTTACCAAAAATGGCACAAAGTTTATACTGATTGTTCATGTAGTGTTTTTTGAGATCACATAGTTTTTTAATGAAAGTATGTTTTTATACCAATCCGCTGACAAAAAATAAGTGATTGTTTTACACAAAATTCCGTTGCAGGAGATGCGGTTTCAATGCTGCTTAGTAGTTGTCAGCGGATTGGTATTACTTTGTATAATACAATTAAAAATGATAAAACTCATATTTATATTAGTAAAGATGGATCTCACATTTATCCGCCATATGATTCACTAAAAGTATTTTTGGCCTTTAAAGAAAAATATATAATACCTCATACACACTGCACTTTAGAATATAGCTTTAGAACGATTAGCGCAGATAAAGACTTATTTGCAAAAACTCAACCTACTGTTGATCAGTTGCGCGAAGAAATAAAGCCCCAAGGCTTTTTCAAACGATGCATTAATTTATACAAAAAATTAGTAGATTTTTATACTATAGCTAAATTTAGTACCGTTAGAGAAAGTGTGAAATTATTATTACATCAATTACTTTAGTTGAACTTTCAACCACAATGTTAATAGATCTTGCATACTCATTTGTTGTGCACGCAGGGTAGCAACTTCTTGTGGAATTGCTACCTGATTGTAGTTTGATTGTGCAAGATTATGTTTGAGCATGCGGCGCGGTTGTCTGAAGCATGCTTTGATGAATTGCCAAAATTGATCTTCATCGGGAATATATGGCATATCGGTGCGTGGTCTGAGGTACATCAAACGAGAATATACTTTTGGTGGCGGCTCAAACGCCGTTGGTGGAATTTTAGTTAATAATTCTATATCAAAATAATGCTGAAAAAACAAAGAAGAGAAACCATACCCACGCCCACTGGTTTGCACTAATTTTTGCGCAACTTCTTCTTGTACCATCACAATAGCTTCTTGCAAAATGTCGCGGTGTTCTTGTAGTTTATGCAATATAGGAAAGGTAATTTGATATGGTAAATTGGCAAGCAAAATCCACGGCGCATCAGGCTTGAATCGGGCAAAATCTACGGTCAAAATATCTTCATTATAGATAGTTAATCGGTTATCTTGTATCTGATTACGTACATACGCTACCCACTCTGGGTCAATCTCAAATACCCATAGTTGTTTAATAGGTTTTTGCAAAATTGCATGAGTCAACACACCATCGCCACACCCAATTTCAAATACATATGCACCAGCAATATCAATAGTATTTGTTATTATTTCTGGTATGCGTGCATCACGTAAGAAATGTTGTCCAAACTTTTTTTTCAGTGCAATGCGAGGCTGTGACACGTATTTATTACTCCATTAATGTTTCTTTGAAGAATTCAATATTTTCAAGTGCTTTGCCTGCACCATTAACAACACAAAAAAGTGGATCATTGGCAATATGAACAGGCAATCCTGTTTCTTTGGCAATAAGACGATCAAGACCACGCAATAATGCTCCACCACCTGCCAAATAGATACCACACGTAACCAAGTCTGATGATAACTCCGGTGGTGTATTTTCCAAAGTAACACGTACACCATCAACAATACTGGCAATAGTTTCTAGTAATGCTTCATTTACTTCGGCAGCAGTAAGACTAATAGTTTTAGGTACACCAGTTACTAAATCACGCCCTTTGACATCAACACAATGCTCACCTTGACCATCTACCAGTACTGCAGCACCAATAGATATTTTGATAATTTCTGCCGTGCGTTCACCAATAAGTAATTTATATTTACGTTTTACATAACCAACAATAGCACGGTCCATTTCATCGCCACCTACTCGTATTGAGCGACAGTAGACAATTGATTTGAGAGAAATAACAGCAACTTCAGTAGTACCCCCACCAATATCAACAATTAAATTCCCTGAAGGTTCAGTTACTGGAAGACCTGCACCAATTGCAGCTGCCATTGGTTCCATAATAGTGTATACTTCACGCGCACCTGCTTGCATAGCTGAATCTTTAATTGCACGCTTTTCTACTTGTGTAATACCAGAAGGCACACCAACAATCATACGAGGCCGTATTAATGTACGTCGATCATTGTGTACTGCGCGAATAAAATGACGCAACATAGATTCAGCAAGTTCAAAATCTGCAATAACCCCATCCCGTAATGGTCGAGATGCAATAATATTTTCTGGCGTTTTGCCCATCATTTCTTTTGCTTTAGTACCCGCAGCAAGTACTTGTCTGGTTTTTGCATGTATTGCAACTACGGTAGGTTCATTTAATACAATACCCTTATGGCGCGCATATACAACGGTATTAGCAGTACCCAAATCAATTGCCATATCATTGGAAAAAATACTAAAAAATCTGCGTACGGGTACAAAACTTTTTCGTGCGGCTAAAAACTTCATCGATAATATCCTTTATACATATGCACCTATACCGTAACGTTAAAATACAAAATCAAGATCAAGCGAAATTTTGTTAGATTTTACTACTTGCTTAGTTACAAATAATCCAACTGGCCAATCCCATCTAAATGAAAGAATAGGCGCAAAATTACGCTCAACTTTTACTTTACCAAAATCATACTGTGCACTCAATGTAACATAACTTGATCCCCATTGTGAAAGTTTACTGGTAATTGCCAGTTGATTGATAATATCTGCTTTGTCACATTGACTGCACCAGCGATCAGCCTTATGAACTGTTAATGTATAGGTTAAACCCAAAGCAAATCCTTTACGTACATTTTCCAATATTACAAAGGGTGAGCAAATTACCGTTGCCCCTGGTGTAATAGAAACAGGAACAACCAAAGCCCCAAAAATTGCTGGCTCACCTGCAACTGAAACTCTTTGCATAGTAGTTCGTTTAAACCGTTGACTTACCCGTAATAAAGCACCAACAAAAATATCTTCTTTAATTTCAAAGGTAGCCAACCCAGAGCCATATATACCCCAATGACCATTGCCTCCAAATGGTATTGATGCAGGAATATCGGGATTATGGGTAACACCAGTAGGAAATAAGACACCTAGCCTGCCTGCTGCTTTTACTGAACGACATTTTAATTGATATTCCCACTGATCACCATATTGCAGATACATATCTATATCCCCAAAACCTCCTTTTGAAACATGATTTTGTGTAATACCAATAGTATCAAATGCTTGGCGTCTAATAGAATCTAAAAGTAGCAAATCCCCTTCACGCAAACGAAGATTAGTAGTACGGTTTGTCCTATTTTCTATTTCAGTAAGCAAACGAAAAATCTGGCTTGATTGTACTCCCATACATAACCAAGAAGCACCAAATGCCCATTGATCTGTAATAGCCTGATGCCAACTAAAACCACAACCAACTGATTCAATTTTACCACTAACTGAATAGGCTATACTACCTCCTTGCCATTCGGTTGGTAATGGATTAGGAAAGCCTACCGCTTCCATTCCTTTGGCCAAAGTATCCAGATCAAAAAAACCATATAATTCAGGTATACCAATTAAGATATCTTTCATATCCCATGCTGAATCACCGCTACTATAAAATAACTCTAATCCAAATGCACTGGGTTCTTGGTTTACCATAGTTATATTACGCTGAAAAAGCGGAAAATAGCGATTGTCATATACCATAGCCTGCATATAACAAGTACCTAGTAATATAAAAAAAATAGTAAAGAGTAGGCGTTTATATATCATTGCCCACCTATTATGGTATTAATATTTTGTTATTCTTGATCTACACTACAATAAATCATTTTTTTATTTTTATCTATCTGCTGTAGCAAAAATAATAGTATTATCTCTTGGTTTGTTCTACCGATTCTTTATATACTATACAATAATGTAATGCGTATGAGAAAAAAATATGAAACTACGTTTTATCATATTCGGGCTTTATATGTATAGTTCCATGCAGGCTATGGAGCATATGCACTATATATGGAATAGTTTATGGTCTGAAGATAATACGTATATGCAAACTATTGTAGGATCAAGCTGTATAATAGGCGCTATAGGATTTTATAGCTATGTATTATTGAAGAAATATACCATGCTACAACAAAGAATAGTAAAATTAGAAAACAATGGCACAATACAAAACAATATAGAAAGTAATTCATTAATAAATATTTTTAATAATGATATAAAGTATTTAAAAAAAAGCCATCTAGAACATCTTAAATGTACTACTGCAATGGATACAAAATTCTTGTTATTGAATGATATTGTCAATAATATAGAACAAACACAAGCAAATATCACTTCGCAGCTACATATAGTAAAGCAACATCTAAATTTACTTATAAAAAAAGATGAACTCTTGAGAAATTTTATGCGTACTACTAATAACAATTTTTTTGTTATAGAACAATCGCTTGATAGATATGACCACAATATAGAGCGAATAAATGATGCTCATAGTATACTTATTGATCATAAAGTAGTATTAGACAAACAAGATAAAGATCTTGCAATACTGTACGAAAGTATAAAAGAAGCACCTGATGTAATGGATTATATTTTTAATCACACGGGCAAATTGCAAAATGAAATTAAAGAATTAAATACATTTTTATTAAATACTGCTCGCACTGAAGCAAAACTTAATACTTTAATTGGTCAACTGAAATCTTTGCAGGTTATTCCAGAACATACCTAATATACCATAGTATCACCTTTACTAAGCGATACTCTCATTGACAAATTGATAATATCTGATAATGTCTATGATATAGATAAATGGAGAATATTATGCATAAACGATCTATTAGTACTTATATATGTGGTTTAATATTTTTTGCTTCTATGTCTACTATGCATGCCATGCAAGAACCTACGCCATATAGATGGAATATTCCTTGGCCAAAAATCATAAGTACACCAGCATTAATTGGTTTTGGATTCTGTTTGGGATCAATTTTCACGTATAAAGCAATGAAAAAATATGGCTATGATATTGACAAAAAGAAAAGAGATTTAGATGAATCAATAAAAATTGAGGAAGATCTTTTCCACAATATTGAAAATACGAAACAAGAAATGAAGCAAATTTATTCAGATATTATTAATATTACTACAACATATGATACACAAGCAAAAAACGGTGAAACAACACCCAAAAATGAAACATGCAAAACATGTACTTTGTTTAGAGATAAAATATTAAAAGGCCGATTGAGAGCAGTTACATTAATAGAAGACCTGGGATATGAGGGAATACCAAATAATACAAAACAACTAGACGAACTATAATTGTATTATAATAATAAACGGAGGATATTATGAATAAATCTATATTGCATATACTATGCGGAATACTACTATTTGGTGCTGCACCATATATGCACGCAATGCAAGCGCCGAAGTCTAACCAATTGCCAATAGGCTTGAGCTATAAACAACTTATTTTTGGTTCTTTGGGAATATTTGGCACCCTTTTTGCATACAAAGCTCTATATTCTAAGTATAGAAGGCATACAGAATCTAGAAACCATACAAAAGAGACAGAAGACATATTAAGGCTTGGGCAAACGTTACATAATAATAATGAAACAATAATAGGAATGTTTGGCACCATTTTTGCATGCAAGACTTTCTATAATTGGTGTAGAAGGCCGCTAGGAGAGGAGAGATTCAAAGAATATTCTTCAAGGATTGATCAGGAAATTCGAAAAAATAATAAAGCTGTTATGGATAAAACTATAGAGAAGTATAAAGATGAAGATAAAATCACCTTTGCTCATCTTTTAAGAAAAAACTATGGAGAAGATCAATAATTTTGCTCTTGTTAATTTAATGGAGGATATTATGAATAATAAATCTATAGTGCATATACTATGTGTAACACTACTATTTGGTGCTGCACCCTATACGCACGCAATGCATGTGCCAAAGCCTAATCGATTGCCAATAGGCTTGAGCTATAAGCAACTTATTTTTGGTACTTTGGGAATATTTGGAATAAGTTTTTTATATAAACCTATATATAATAGATATATGGTTTATAAAGAAAGACAAGCTTGTCAAAAGCTCCTGTCGGTTATTCAAAGCGAGCATCAAAGACTAGTGAATCATATGGATAATACATTTGATAATATGATAAGAGATTTAAAAAGGGACAGGTAGTGTTTTGTCGTTGATTCCATATCATTTGCCAGTAGTTCATTCACTAACTTTATATTATCCACCGGCCATAAATAAAATCATACTCTTATATGATTTTTTATTAATATGCTGCATCAATGCATGAATATCATCAATGCGGTTTGCTTTGAGGTATATATGGCGCATATGTACTTTTTGAATTTTATGCACGGGCGGTAGTGAGGGGCCCAAAATAGTTACCTCATATGATTGCTGATTGCGTGTAGTTTGCAACTGGTATGCAATAGCACGCGCTTCTTGGTCAACTACAAGTTCATTGGTATGCTTTATTTCCAGCAGGCATAATCTTTTATAGGGCGGATATCCTAATTCTTTTCTGGTGTCCATCTCATGTGCATAGAGTGAAAGATAGTTGGTTTCATTCAAGTATTTATATATTTCATGATCTCCCATAGTTTGCACAATAACATCACTATGTTGACTATGTCGGCCTGCACGGCCTGATACCTGAATAAGTTGCTGTAATGTTGTCTCTGATGCATTAAAATGAGGAAAATGGAGATTCAAATCTGCCCATATAATACCAACTAAAGTGACACGAGGAAAATCATATCCTTTGGTAATAGTTTGGGTACCAATTAATATATCAATATGCCCATCTGCAAAATCTTGCATAGTTTTTTGCCAAGATTTTTTCTTGCTACTGGTATCAAGATCGGCGCGTGCTATGCGCGCATGGGGAAACTGTTGTGCAATAATCTGCACTAATTTCTGTGTACCAATACCTTTGCTAATAAATTCTGCGCTTGTTACATTGCAACTGGTGCAGGCAGGAGGAACGTGCTTTTTGTATCCACAATAATGGCATTGCAATACCGTAGTATCATGCAATGTAAGACTTACTGAACAATGTTTGCAACTAAAAATAAAACTACAAGCACCGCACTGCACAAAAAAACTATGGCCGCGTCTATTTAAAAATAATATTGTTTGTTCTTTTGCCTTCAGTCGCTGAGCTATTGCAGTATATAATGCGGTACTAATCCAAAAATTTTTTCTTTTTTGTTTATCAGTCAGTGAAGTTACCGTAATACGGGGAAATGAGCCGGCAAACCGCTGCGTTAATTGCACAAAACGCCATCCTTTAGTTTTGACATTATGTAACGTAATCAGGCTGGGGGTTGCTGAGCCCAATATAATAGGAATAGCATGCATATGCGCACGCATAAGTGCCGCTTCTTTTGAATTAATGCGCGGATATTTTTTTTCTTGATACCCAACTTCATGCTCTTCATCTACTATAATAAGACCTACATTTGGTATAGGGAGCATAATAGGTAGATGTACGCCAATAATAAGTATCGGTTTGCCTGCAAGTATATGCTGCCAAAGCATCCGCTTGTCGGTTAGTGATGTTGCGGAATGAAAACTAATAATAGGTACTTCTGATCCAAGGTGCTGTTTGAACCGTGCTTCAAATGCTATAGCCAACGTTACTTCAGGTAATAATACTATACTGGTGCGACCCATATAATAGGTATCAATAAGCAATTTGATATATATTTCTGTTTTTCCCGAACCAGTTACTCCGTGTAGTACTGTTGGCTGATATCTGCCTGCATGCAGATCTTGATGTAATGTTTGATATATACTATTTTGTTGTTGATTTAATGTGATAGATCTTGGTGCACTATGAGTTAATGATGTAGGCAGTAATACTTCTTCTTGTTTATCAACCTTCAGAAATTGTTTAATACGTTGCACTATGTCAGTAGGTTCTATCATATGATACGTTGCCAGCTGTTTGATAAATGGTATATAGTGCGAATCGGCAGGAAATGGTTCTATACCTTCTATGGTACGCAAAGCAAACGGAACATTTGGTTTTGTATCTTGCTGTATAATTACATAAGCAGGCACTACTCGGTTACGCAATGGCACCTGTACAATACTATGCAATAATGGTCTTTGGTATATTTCTGGCACAACATACCAAAGTGGTTCTGGCAATCCATTAAGTATATGTACACAAATATACTGCATATTATTCACATAATTGATCAGAGCGTATATTAATTACTGCCAATGGTTTTTCTTTCCATTCAATTATATCATTATTACCTTCTAATAACATACCAGCACATACGGCCATCAAGAAGGCACTTAAACCAAATATCCCCATGCCGCTATATGCAAGTATAGGTATTATAGGATGTATCAAATGTTGATTGTTGTTAATAATAGCACAGCATTGCTTAATAGAATCATTTGATGAAGGCATAGTATTTGAATCTGCAGCAAGAGATGTAATATAAGAAGGTAACGATGAACCGGTAAATGATTTCCAATTATGTATACAAAAATCAAAAGTAGACTTATCAGCAAATGCTGCATACTGTTTTTGTATATCGGCACTATATTGGTTTTCTTTCCATTCAGGAATCTTATTCCATAGATATGCTGTGAATAAGGCAAGAGGCACATAACAAGAAACTCCTATAATGCCATTACGTATACGGCGCGCCCAATCGCGCAATGTATGACCTTTTTGATATAAAAGAATTTCGGTATTATTATTTTGAAATTCAATATCATATAGTTTTGATAATATTGATTTAGAAAATGGTACATTTGTTTTATTAAAGTAGAATTGGTGTCTATTTTTTTCTAAGTGGTTAAATGCAGCATAATCTACATTAAACAATTGCATGCCATTAGTTTCACCGTAATTATAAGTATCATAAGTATCATATTTTTTATTGCCATACAATTTAGTTATTAATGGCATATGGCTATAAGAAAGATTGCGATAGCCTGATCTGCCTAATGGATTTAGTGTTGCCATAAATATATCATGTAATGATGCAGTCAATGATGGTATTTTCTCTAGTTTTTTATGATCTATAGATCCTATACTTTGAGCATACTGTGCTTTATCTTTATTAGTTTGTACATTAGGTACATTTTTTTTATTTTTCAATACAAATGCCATCACTCTACCTATTGAAGTTTTTGATCTATCTGACAATAAGCAATCTGTATTATCAAGACTCTTTATCTCTTTTTCTAGATTCATTATGTCTTTTTCTGCTTGTGCGTATTGCCAATCAAATAACTCATAT